>JAUXGQ010000388.1 GCA_030621975.1 Gammaproteobacteria bacterium
ACGGGCGCCGTGTTCGACTGGGACAGGATCCCGACGGCGCTGGCGGAACGGATCGTGCTGGCGGGGGGGCTGAATCCGGACAATGTCGAAAGCGCCGTACGCCGGGTCAGGCCCTATGCGGTGGACGTGAGCGGGGGCGTCGAACGGGAGCAAGGCGTCAAGGATCCCGCGAAGATCACGGCTTTTATGCGAGGAGTCAGAAGTGGCGACGACAGCAGATAAGATACTGACGGGTATGCCGGACGAGAACGGGCATTTCGGTCCCTACGGAGGTTTGTTCGTACCGGAGACTCTCATGGAGCCCCTTGCGGAGCTGAGCGCTGCCTATGAGCGTTTCCTGGGGGACAGGGAGTTTATTGCGGAGTTGGATACGGATCTCGCCGATTACGTAGGACGGCCGTCGCCGCTCTATCTTGCACGGCGCTGGAGCGATACGCTGGGAGGCGCCCGGATCTACCTGAAGCGGGAGGATCTGAATCATACCGGCGCCCACAAGGTCAATAATACGGTCGGGCAGGCGCTGCTCGCCCGACGTATGGGCAAGACACGTATCATTGCCGAGACCGGTGCCGGTCAGCATGGGGTGGCAACGGCGACGGTGGCTGCCCGGCTGGGTCTGGAGTGTGTGGTCTACATGGGGGAGGTAGACATCGCGCGCCAGGAGGCCAATGTCTACCGCATGCGCCTGCTGGGGGCCGAAGTGGTTGCGGTGAAGTCCGGTTCCAGGACCCTGAAGGACGCCCTCAACGAGGCGATGCGGGATTGGGTGACGAATATCGACAACACCTTCTACATCATTGGCACGGTGGCCGGTCCCCATCCTTACCCGGCGATGGTGAGAGATTTTCAGGCCGTGATAGGACGCGAATCCCGGACGCAGATCAGGGAGCGAACGGGCCGGCTTCCGGACACCCTGGTGGCCTGTGTGGGCGGCGGCTCCAATGCGATCGGCCTGTTTTATCCCTTTCTGGATGATCCGGAGGTCGCCATGTACGGCGTCGAAGCCGCGGGTAACGGGCTGGAGACCGGTCAGCATGCCGCGCCTCTGTGTGCAGGACAGCCCGGGGTCTTGCACGGCAACCGCACCTATCTGTTGGAAGACCGGGACGGTCAGATCATAGAAACCCACTCGATCGCCGCGGGCCTGGATTATCCCGGCGTAGGGCCGGAGCACGCCTGGCTCAAGGACAGGGGCCGCGTTACCTATGTGGCGGTGACGGACGACGAGGCGCTGGCGGCGTTCCATACGTTGACCCGCACGGAAGGTATCATGCCGGCGTTGGAGTCCAGTCACGCGCTCGCGTACGCGGCGACCATGGCGCGTCAGATGGACAGGGAGCAGATTATCCTGGTGAACCTGTCGGGGCGGGGTGACAAAGACATGCATACGGTCGCGGCGAGAGAGGGTCTGCGATTATGAACCGGATCAGAGATCGTTTTGCCGCCTTGAAGGCGCAGGGACGGTCCGCCCTGATTCCCTTCGTCACCGCCGGCGATCCCAATCCCGGGGTTACGGTGCCCCTGATGCACGCGATGGTGGGCGCCGGGGCGGATATCATCGAACTGGGGGTGCCCTTCTCAGATCCTATGGCGGATGGCCCCGTGATTCAACGGGCCAGCGAGCGCGCGCTGGAGCACCACACGTCTCTGTCCCGTGTCTTGAAGATGGTGGACGAGTTCCGGGAGCAGGATCAGGACACACCCCTGGTGCTCATGGGTTATCTGAACCCCATCGAGGTCATGGGCTACGCGGCGTTTGCGGAAAGCGCGGCGCGAGCCGGCGTGGACGGCGTGCTGACGGTGGACATTCCCCCGGAGGAAGCTGCCGAGCTGCTGGACTGCTTACACAGAGTGGAGATTGCTCCCATATTCCTGATCGCTCCCACCACGACAGAGGCGAGGATCCGTAAGATCTGCAACGTCGCCAGCGGCTTCGTCTATTACGTATCGGTCAAGGGAATTACGGGGGCCGGTAACCTGGATGTCGCTGAGGTCGCCAGCAAGCTGGAGCCGATACGCAAGGCTACCAAGTTGCCGGTAGGGGTAGGTTTTGGTATCAAGGACGCAGAGACGGCGGCGGCCATCTCCGAGGTTGCGGACGCCGTGGTCGTTGGCAGTGCCCTGGTCAGCCGTGTCGAGGCCCTCATGAATGAGCCGGCCCTGATCCCCGAAGAGATTGCGGGCGTACTCTCAGCCATGCGCGATGCCATGGGCTAGAACTGATAACGGCAATTGACCGCTTCGAGAAAACGATATGAGTTGGTTTGAACGATTAATGCCCAGTCGCATACGCACGGAAGGCCCTAGTAGGCGCAGTGTGCCGGAAGGCTTGTGGACCAAGTGCCCGATGTGTAATGCGATCCTCTACCGTGCCGAAATGGAGCGCAATCTGGGGGTCTGTCCCAAATGCGATTACCACAACCGGATCGGTGCCCGGGTGCGGCTGGACAGCTTCCTCGATCCGGAACCAAGAGAGGAGATCGCCAGCGACCTCGAGCCCACGGACCCCCTCAGGTTCAGAGACAGCAAGAAATACAAGGACAGGATTGCCCAGGCCCAGAAAGCCACTGAGGAGAAAGATGCACTGGTGGTGCTGCGCGGCAGGGTCAAGGGTTTGGACCTGGTCGTCGCGGCCTTTGAGTTCCGTTTCCTGGGGGGCTCCATGGGCGCCGTCGTGGGTGAACGCTTTGTGCAGGGCGTGAATTCGGCGTTGGAACATCGTATTCCCCTGGTCTGCTTTTCCGCCAGCGGCGGTGCACGCATGCAGGAGTCCCTGTTCTCGCTGATGCAGATGGCGAAAACCAGCGCTGCGCTGGGGCGTCTCGCAAAGCAGCAACTCCCGTTTATCTCGGTGCTGACCGATCCAACCATGGGTGGCGTATCAGCCAGCCTGGCGATGCTGGGGGACATAAACGTTGCCGAACCCAATGCGTTGATCGGCTTCGCCGGGCCGCGGGTGATTGAACAGACGGTGCGGGAGAAGCTGCCGGAGGGTTTCCAACGCAGCGAGTTTTTACTGGAGCATGGTGCGGTCGATATGATCCTGGATCGCCGTGACATGCGTGATCGGTTGTCCGATCTTCTAAGCATGCTCACCCACAAGGCACGACCCTAGACAGCCCGAATATTTCACCACAGAGGACACAGAGGGCACAGAGTTTGTTGATTACTAGAGGGTTTTTCGTACAGGGCTGAATCCGAGGAGCTTACATGGCGTTCCGCGATACATACATGACCGTTTTAACATTAGCCGTTATGCTCTCCGTGTCCTCTGAGTCCTCTGCGGTTAATCGGTGAGATATCCGGACTAAGCCGCAAAGCTGGGGCAAGTCCCAGCCTACATTTGCAGTAGAAGAGTGGCGATAAATCCGGGCTATTTGTCGGGCAGGCCCATGCTGAGTTGCTCCAGGTTGCTGCCCAGCATGATCACGTGGCCTGTGTGTCGCCCGACCCCTTCTTCACTGTAGTCGAAGCGGTAAACGCGGCGAATGCGTACGCCG
>JAUXGQ010000353.1 GCA_030621975.1 Gammaproteobacteria bacterium
ACCAGCGGTGTGGCGGATGCAAAGGCGGAACTGGCGGACGCGGAGCGGCGGCTGGATGGGGCGGAACAGATCGGTCCCGGCGGCCGCAAGGGCACGGCCGGCGGTGGCAGCCGACTATCCGAAGACTACCGGCAGCGCGTGCAGGCGGCCGAGGCGGCCGTCGAGGCGGCGCGAAAGCGCCTGAAATAGTCTCAGGCCAGCGGCGCGCGCTGACTCGCCGACCGGGCTAACGCTTTGTCCGAAGGGCGAACCCCGTCCTCTGCGTCCAAGAATGGACAGGATTAACAGGATGTCACAGGATTTACAGGATCTCCGTAGATTCTGAACTTTGTGCTCGGCATGCGCACACTCGTTGGTCTTGGCGTTAAGATATGCGTCCGTAAGGCACCTTTCAACATCCTGTCCATCCTGTGAAATCCTGTTAATCCTGTCCATTCTTCAAACGCGGAAGACGGGCTAGCAGCCTGTTACATGTCGAAACCGGCCATCTTGTACCAGCGTCTGGCCTCCTCGGGATCCTTTTCCACTCCCCGGCCCTCTGCATAGAGCATGGCCAGGGTTGTCTGGGAACCCGCCAGCCCGTGCTCCGCCGCCTTGCGAAACCAGGCTATCGCCTGTTCGGCATTTTTCTCGACGCATTCGCCTTCCAGGTACATGAAGCCGAGGCCATGCTGAGCGAGCGGGAATCCGGCTTCCGCGGCGGCACGCATATACTTGAAGGCCAGCAGTTCGTTTGCCACCATGCCCAAGCCGTTCTGCGCCATGATTGCCATACGATACTGGGCGTCCGGGTGTCCCTCCTCCGCGAATGGAGAAAGCAGTCCCATGGAACGGGCGAAGTGCTTGGCCTCGAAGGCCGCGATGCCGCTGGTCAGGGCGATGTCTTCATCGTCACTCAATTGGCGCATTTTCTGTCTCCCGTGACTAGTTTGTCATATTATAAAGAGAATACAGCTGGTTACCAGCAGTTTGCACCCGTTCCGGGCGGTCTGATCGGCGCAAGGCCGTATTGCTGCACCGGGACAATCTGCCGGTGAACGATTGCCTTACCCACCGGTTCACCCTATGCTTGTAAAAAAAGGGCCTATGGGATTTAAGATCGTTCTGAATTGGACGCTTACTTCCTGAAAGGCCCTCACAGCCGCCAAAGGATCCTTTATCTTCCATGAAATATGTCACGCGCCCTGCGCTATCGATAGCAATGCTCACGCTGTTCATGCTTGCCGCACCGCTGCTGGCGGCCGAGGCGCTAGTGGAAAACGCGGAACGCAAATCCCAGCGCGCGGGTTTCCTGGCCGCCGAGAGGGCGCTGAACAAAGGGAGAAAGAGTGAGTATCTGAGGCTTAAGGCAACGCTCACGAGTTATCCCCTCTACCCCTATCTGGAATACCGGGAGATACGCCGTAATCTGAGCAAGGCAAAGCCCGAGCGAATACAGGAGTTCCTGGACCACCACGAGCACACCCCGCTGGCCTGGCGCTTGCGTAACGCCTGGCTCGACAGGTTGGCCCGACGCGGCGACTGGCAGACCTATCTGGATTTCTCCGGGCCGGACGGATCGACCAAACGACGCTGCAACCGGCTGCAGGCGCTTATTCGGACCGGGCAGGCGGATTTCGCCTATGCACAGGTCGAACCCCTGTGGCTCAAGGGCGAGTCGCAACCCAAGGAATGCGATCCCGTTTTCAAGGCCTGGCGGGAAGCAGGTTATCTGACGCCGGAACGGGTGTGGGCCCGCATCGAACTGGCCATGTCCGGCCGCGAGCTTCGTCTCGCCCGCTACCTCGGCCGGTTCCTCGAGCCTCAGGATCAGACCTGGCTGGATCTTTGGCTGAAGGTTCACCGTGACCCCGGGCGCCAGCTGAAGGCCCAGGCACTGCGCAACGACCATCCGCAGCGAAACAAGATTCTCCTGCACGGGATCAAACGTCTCGCCCGCAGGGATTCGCTCAAGGCATTGAGCACCTGGGAACGGCTCGCCGCGCAGCAGACTTTCAGCCTGCCCGAACAGCTTGCCGCAGAGCGCAGCCTGGCGCTGGCATTGGTCCGGAACCGGAATGCGGATTCGCTCGTCCACCTGGAGAGGATCGAGCCCTGTGAAAACGACGTCCGCCTGCACGAGGCCAGGATCCGGGCGGCGCTCGGCCACCGCGACTGGGAGGTGGCGCTGGCCTGGGTGGAGGCACTGCCTGAGCAGGAGCAAGACGATTCCCGCTGGCGCTACTGGCGGGCCCGGCTGCTCGCGGAACTGGGCCATCACGCGCAAGCCGAGACCCTGTTCGAGGAGTTGGCGGGCGAGCGGAGCTACTACGGTTTTCTGGCCGCAGATAGACTGGGCAACGCCTACAGCTTCGAGAACGACCCCCTGCAGGCGCGCGGGGAGGAACTGGACGACCTGCTTCGGTTGGGAGGCGTGCAAAGGGCCTATGAACTGCGCGCCCTGGGCCGGATGACCTCCGCGCGTCGGGAATGGCAGTGGATGCTGCGCTCACTGGACGAGCGCCAGTTACAGGTCGCCGCAAAAATGGCTCAAGACTGGGGGTGGCACGACCGGGCGATTCTTACCGCCGCGCGAACCGGGTACTGGAACGATCTGGGACTGCGCTTCCCGTTGGCACACCGCCCCTGGATCGAAAAACAGGCCGAAACCCGGAAACTGGACAGCGCCTGGGTGTTTGCGGTGGTGCGACAGGAAAGCGCCTTTCTGAGCGACGCCCGATCCCCCGCCGGCGCCCTGGGACTAATGCAATTGATGCCGCGCACGGCGCGCAAGGTGGCACAGAGTCTCGGCAAGGGTTCACCCCGCAAAACGGATCTGCTCAAGCCTTCCGTCAACATCCGATACGGCACGGCGTACCTGCGCCGGGTTCTGGACGTTTTCGGACAGCACCCGGTACTCGCGACCGCTGCCTATAACGCGGGTCCTCATCGTGTCCGCGCCTGGATGCCGGAGACCTCCATGCCAGCGGATCTTTGGGTGGAACTCATACCCTTTCCGGAGACCCGAGGTTATCTGCGCCGTGTATTGGCGTACACCATCATCTACGAGCAGCGCCTTGGTCTGCAACCCAGACCCCTGCATGAGCGCATGCCCCCTGTCAACGGCAAGGCCCTGGCCATCCTGAGCCCCCAGCGCAAGGTTCCACCGAAAGGCTGAAGCCCGCGTATAAAACAAGCGTCGTAGCCTGCGTTGAGGAACGAAACGCGGGGGGGGTTACGGCGCGGCAGCCCTCAACGTGCCAGCATCGCTCCAACCAGACGGTCCTCCAGCTCGATCCGAGCTGCCAGTTCCTCGCCAAGCGCCGACAGGTCTTTGGGCAGGTTCTCCAACAACGAGTCAGTTTCCGAGGTGTCGTATTTATCATTGAACGCTACGGCCACCTCTGTGGCCTCCGCAAGCTTGGGATAGATCTTATTGGCCACCTGGACGACCCGCCCGCGCCGTTCCTTTCCCTGGGCGATACGCTCATAGACCTCGAAATGCCCAAAGGCCACATAATCCACGAGCACCTGACAAAACTCCTGCAGCTTCGCCTTGACGGGATTACCCCGGGTATACGGATCGAGACTGGCGACCTGGCAGAACAGCACCAGCATTTCCTGGCGTTCCGTAAGCAGCTTGTTGATCATCTCCTGGGTGCCTACCCGCCTTTCTGTCTTTACCTCGGTCTGATTGCTCATGGATCCTTACCGATTTATCGCTGCTGGATGTCGACCCGTCACGGGATTC
>JAUXGQ010000057.1 GCA_030621975.1 Gammaproteobacteria bacterium
CGACTTGAAAAAGATCGGAAGGTAATTGAAAGGCTGAATAAGACAATCGAGGCGCATGTGGCAGACTCCATGTTCGAGATTACCGCGATGGCATCTGAAATGGCGATGAGCGAGCGCGCACTGCAACGCAAATTGAAAGCGCTAACCGGGCAAACGCCTATTCAATACCTTCGAAAGTATCGACTGCGAAAATCAGTCGCGCTTCTGCGCGATGGAATGCAGGTCAGCCTGGCAGCGGAATCTGTCGGATTCTCCTCACCAGCATATTTCACCAGCCGCTTCAGGGAAGAATTCGGCGAGCCACCGACGCACTTCATGGGCAGAAACTCAGACTAAAATCAAAAAAGCGGTTCGATCACAATTAGATTTTGCAGCAAACATGGGCGTTTCGACTTAGAAACGATGCCGCATCGGCAAATTGGCGGAAAACAGATAGTTTCTGTCGGATACATGCTACCTATTCGCGCAGCTTCGGCGCAAGAATATGACTATCAGGCTAACAAGCCAAATTTTCCGCAACGCGGATAAAGGCGGTCACCATGCGTTTTCTAATCATTTTTGCGTTCGCGATTACAGGGTTTTTGTCGGCTTGCGGAGGTGGCGGTGGTGGTTCGTCTGCTGCGCCAAATCCACCGCCCTCAAATCCACCGCCCTCAAATCAGGCGCCGACCGCTGATGCGGGTGCTGATCAAAGTGTCGATGAAGGAACGACGGTGAATCTGTCTGCAACCGGCACAGATAGCGACGGCACCATTGCCTCCTACAGTTGGCAGCACACAGGCGGTCCGTCCGTCACTATGACGAACGCCAATGCGGCCAACATGTCTTTTGATGCGCCAATGGTCGATATCCCTGAGGGATGCTCATCAATTGTGGAGTTCCAGGTCACGGTCACGGATGACGACGGGGCCACGGGATCGGATAGGGTTTCAGTTTCGCTTAATGACACGGACCCTCCGGCTCCAACGCCGGCCTCTGCTGGCTTCATGCCCCTGGGTATCAGTATCAACGCCGCCGACGTATCCGCCGACGGCAGTGTGGTAGTAGGCGGTGGCTGCGGAACCTGGGGTGTGGGGCCCTTCCGCTGGACCAGTGCTGGCGGCATGGTGGCGCTCGATCCGGGCGGTGAGTTCAATAGCGAAACTCTGGGTGTCTCCGCAGATGGCACCGTGGTGGTGGGTTATTATCGCATAGCTAATACTAACGATATGATTAAGGCGTTCCGCTGGACTTCTGATACTGGCTTTGTGGAGATTGGTGAGCTTCCAGGTGGTGGAACCCAGAGCCAAGCCTTTGGCGCCTCCGCCGACGGCAGCGTAGTAGTGGGCGATACCCATAGCGCGTTGGGCAGAGAGGCCTTCCGCTGGACCAGTGGCGGCGGCACGGTGGGGCTCGGTGATCTGCCGGGCGGTGATGTCTGGAGCATGGGCTTCGCCGTCTCCGCTGACGGCAGCGTAGTGGTGGGTCTGGCCAACGCCAACTCGGAAGCTGAGGCCTTCCGCTGGACTGCTGCGAGTGGCATGGTCGGGCTCGGTGATCTGCCGGGTGGTGAGTTCCCGATGCACAGCGCAGCTAACGGCGTTTCTGCCGACGGTAGCGTGGTGGTCGGGTTTAGCCAGAGCGCCTCAGGAAATCAAGCTATCCTTTGGACCAGCGCCGGTGGAATGATGGGGCTTGGCCATCTCCCGGGCCATCTCCCCCCTGATGCCAGGAGCGGGGCCTCCGGGGTGTCCGCCGATGGCAGCGTGGTGGTGGGACAAAGCCAGTCGGCTGATGGTAGTTCGTACGGTGAGGCCTTCGTCTGGACGCAGACCAACGGCATGCAGCGCTTGCGTGATATGTTGATCGCCAAAGGGGTGACCGGTCTCGACAACTGGGAATTGCGTGACGTAACTAGCATTTCCGCCGACGGTGAGTGGGTTGTTGGCAATGGCATCAATCCTTCGGGCTTCGGTGAGGGATTTCTTGCGAACATTTCGGCGCCATAGATTACCTGGCCGCAGATTGCAGAATATCGCAGCCTTCGAATGACTGCCTTTTGCGAAAGCGAACTTTAGCCGATCAGTGGAAAGGACTTAATCTCGATCTGCATATAATTCTCATAGCGCGCCCCCGCTACCAAACAAAGAAAGGCCGGCCCTCGAAGAGGGTCGGCCTTTCTTTTGCTAGGTAGTATCCAGCATAGACTTGACCGGTTATTCGAGGGCAGGGTATTGAGAAAAGTGGTGGAGGATACTGCAATTGGGAAGAACGACGGCCGATGTGCTCGCCATTCTGGTACTCGGCATCGGGACTGTGCGAGTCAGGGCAGCAGTAGACGATCTGCAGGGCCAAAGCAAATCCTGACTGGACCGATGTGAGGCCTTGAAAACTTTCGTGCCGTCCATCCACGTCTCGAGCACACGGATCTTTTTGATCTTGTCGACCTCCACCGTGAGCGGATCTTTGTCGAGGACAACAAAGTCGGCAAGCTTTTCTGGTTCGAGGCTGCCGACCTCGTGGTCGAAACAGTTGTTTCCTCGATTAAGCATTGAGATGCTGGTATATTAGAAATTCATAATGTTATGATGAATGCGCAGCAAATGCCGTTGTTCCAAAAGTTTCAACATCAATCGTTCAATGACTAAACCCTGAGGAGACCGGATATCATGTTCAACATCAATCCATTCGCCGAGCTCTCCGGGCTCATCCCGCCGATCGCGATGCAGATTTATGTGATCCTGATGGCGATTTTGGTCGCGGGCGGAACGCTGCTGGATACGATCCACAAGAAGAGCGCGCAGTACTTCTTCGAGAATTCGAAAAAGCAGAAGAAAATGTCCAGCCGGGAGGTTTCGGGTGGCGAGAAGGTCGGCATCGCTGTCAAGACGGTGGCGGCCGACGTGCTGACCTCGGCTGAATTCTGCAACCAGAAGCGCAGGGTCGCTCATCTGCTCACGATGTACGGCTTCATCCTGTTTGTCGTAAGCACGGCCGTGATGATCTTCGGCTATGCCGACTCGGCCAACGCAGCGGCCTGGCCGCTCCTTTGGCACCTCGGCGCGTTGATGGTGTGCGTGGGCGGTTACTGGTTCTGGTTCTTCATCCGCGTCGATGTCGCTGCAGAGGGCAACCCCTGGTACCGGGTGGTGAGGGCCGATCTGTTCATCCTGGCGCTGCTCGCGACCACCACGTTCGCGCTGCTCTGGTCCGTGTTCGGGGGAATCCTCTTCTTCGTCCTGTTCATCGCCGCCGCAACAGTGCTGTTCGGCACGGTGTTCTGGTCCAAGTTCGCGCACATGTTCTTCAAACCGGCCGCGGCTTTCCAGAAACGGGTGACCAAGGCCGATGGTTCAATGGAGAATCTCCCGGAAATACCCGATTTGTCGGATCCTGCGGTACATCAAAAGTTTCCGGATATTCCGGAATACCTGGGCAAGAACCCACCGAACATGGGCCTGGGCATCAAGCGCGAAGCGCCGAACCATTACTGAGCCGTTTCAACTGATCAAATTTTTTTGAGAGAAGATTAAATATGCCGACTTTCGTATACATGACCCGTTGTGACGGCTGTGGACACTGCGTTGATATCTGCCCTTCAGACATCATGCACATCGATCCGACCCTGCGGCGCGCCTACAACATCGAACCCAACATGTGCTGGGAGTGTTACTCCTGTGTCAAAGCCTGCCCCATGGATGCCATTGACGTTCGCGGCTACGCGGACTTCGCCCCGCTGGGGCACTCGGTGCGAGTCAAGCGTGACGAGGAAAAGGGTGTCATCGCCTGGCGTATCAAGTCCCGCAACGGTGAAACCGACCTGAATCTGTTGGCGCCGATCACGACCAAACCCTGGGGCACGGCCATTCCGAAACTGAAGGACGAGGCCGGACCCACCCAGGAAGCGCGGGACAGCCAGTTACTGTTCAACGAGCCGAAGTATATCCGCATGGATGACGGTGACATTCATACACTGGAATCCGCCGGGCTCAGCATGAAATCAGGGGTGTATTACTGATGGCCTACAAAACGATCATAGAAGACAATATCGACATCCTGGTCGCGGGTGCCGGCCTCGGCGGTACCGGCGCTGCTTTCGAAGCGCGCTACTGGGGCCAGGACAAGAAAATCGTCATCGCTGAAAAAGCGAATATCGACCGCTCTGGTGCCGTGGCGCAGGGTCTGTATGCGATCAACTGCTACATGGGAACCCGCTTCGGCGAGAACAACCCGGAAGACCACGTCCGTTATGCGCGGATCGACCTGATGGGTATGGTGCGCGAAGACCTCCTCTTCGACATGGCACGCCACGTCGACTCCGCGGTTCACCTGTTCGAAGAGTGGGGTATGCCCATCATGCGCAACCCGGAGACGGGCACGTACCTGCGTGAAGGGCGCTGGCAGATCATGATCCACGGCGAATCCTACAAGCCACTCGTCGCCGAAGCTGCCAAGAAGTCCGCGGACAAGGTCTTCAACCGTATCTGCGTGACCCACCTGTTGATGGACGATTCCAAGGAGAACCGTGTCGCCGGTGCCGTCGGCTTCAACGTACGCACGGGTAACTACCACGTCTTCAAAGCCAAGACCGTAATCGTCGGCGCCGGTGGTGCATCCAACATCTTCCGGCCGCGCTCGGTCGGTGAAGGTGCGGGCCGTGTCTGGTACGCCCCCTGGTCGTCGGGCTCGGCCTATGGGCTGATGATCCAGGCCGGCGCGAAAATGACCCAGATGGAAAACCGTATCGTACTGGCTCGATTCAAGGACGGTTACGGCCCGGTGGGTGCTTACTTCCTGCACCTGAAAACATACACTCAGAACGCGTACGGCGACGAGTACGAGTCGAAGTGGTTCCCCGAGCTGCAGAAAATCGTGGGCAAGGAGTACCTGGATCCGGAAGCTTCGCATCTGACGCATCGCCCGATCCCGACCTGTCTTCGTAACCATGCACTGATCTGCGAGGTCAATGCGGGGCGTGGTCCTATCCACATGGTGACCATGGAAGCCTTCCAGGATCCTCATCTCGAGGAGATCGGCTGGCACAACTTCCTCGGTATGACCGTTGGCCAGGCCGTCTTGTGGGCGGCTACGGATGTCAATCCAAAGCACGAAAACCCGGAACTGACGACCTCCGAGCCCTACGTCATGGGTTCACATGCGACGGGTAGCGGCGCCTGGTGCTCCGGCCCTGAAGACGTGTCTCCGCCCGAATATTTCTGGGGCTACAACCGCATGACTACGGTCGAGGGCCTGTTCGGTGCAGGCGACGCCGTCGGCGGCACACCCCATGCGTTTTCTTCGGGTTCGTTTACAGAGGGCCGCCTGGCTGCCAAGGCTGCCTGTAAGTACATCGACGACGGGAAGGCCGAAGGTATTTCTGTATCGCAAGAGCAGATCGATCGCCGCAAGGCCGAAATCTACAAGCCGCTGGAACACTACAAGGTCTTCCGCAATGAAATTGTTGCAGGCGACGTCAACCCGAACTACATCAATCCGCGCCAGGGCCTGGATCGCCTGCAGAAACTGATGGACGAGTATGGTGGCGGTGCAACGGTCAACTACGTGACCAACGACAAGCTGTTGCACATCGGTCTGAAGAAATTGAAAACGATGGAAGAGGACCTCGAAAAGATTGGCGCAAAGGACATCCATGAACTGTTGCGTGCATGGGAGCTAAAGCATCGGTTTCTTACCTCCGAATCGGTCCTGCAGCACACGCTGTTCCGCAAGGAAACCCGCTGGCCGGGTTACTACTACCGTGGTGATGCAATGAAACTGGATGACGAGAACTGGCATGTGCTGACCGTTTCCCGCCGTGACCCCGAAACCGGTGAATACACCATGGAGAAGGCTCCCCTTTATCACCTGGTGAGTGAAGCCGAGGAAGCAGCGTAAGGGCGGAAATTGGGGTCAGGGTTAAGGGGCAGAGTCGTGACCCTATCCCTTAACCCTGGCCCCAAGCCTCTCGCATCGATGAACATCATTGACCACACCGACGAGGAGATCCTGGCTGTTGCCCACCCATGGTGGGACGACCTGATCAAGTACTCCAATAAGGGCCAGTACGGAAAATTCATCAGGAACTTCTCCTATGACTTGTTACTCGGCCTCAACGAAGTGGAGCTTGGCAAGCAGTTCAAACACGGTGTGCTGGCACGTAAACTGTCTTCAGAGTGGGATTACCTCGGCACCATCCGCCGCGGTGAGCACGTCACGGTTCTCTACCGCGTGAGGAGCACCGAAAAAGAAGGTGAATGGCTCGGGCGCCTGGTCCTGGGTTATGAAAAGGGTGAGATAAAGATATTCTCCGCATCCATATTCTGAAATTATGAAAGCCGTGATCGAAACCAACAAGTATGTCGAAGTGACCTACGAGGTCATTGACCAGAAATCAGGCCGGGTACTGACTTCGGTTGAGTTTCCGCTGGGGTATGTCCACGGCGTCAACGCGGTCCTGTCTCCCCAGGTCAGCGCCGAGCTGGAGGGCAAATCCGCCGGCGAAATCATTGAAGTTCCCGTAGACTGCAACAAGATATTCGGCCCGAGGGATGAATCACTGGTTATCACCGAGTACATCAGGAACGTTCCCGAGGAATACCGTGAAGTCGGCACGGCCATCCTGATGGAAAACGAGAGGGGTGAAACCAAGAGTTTTCTGGTCACGCGGAAGGATAGAAAAACCATCACCATTGATGGAAATAACCCGCTGTGCGGCAGAGAGGTTATTTTCAAGCTCGAAATCCTGCTCGTCCGCGATGCAAGCGAAGAGGAGATTGCAGCAGGCGGGAAAGTCGAAGAAGGCCCGGATATTGAGACTGGGCTGAGCATTCACGAAGTTTTGAACTAGACGTCACGTGTGACATTATTAGCGAGAGGCAAATATTATGAGTGAACAACCCAAAACCAGGCCCAAAGTTCCTGAAGGCAAGGCGCGTTTCGTGACAACCCGTCAGATGGAGCCCAACGAGAAGGGCTTTGTCGGGTATGAAACCACTTGGGAGCCGTTTCAGAAAGAGGTCGAATACGTCACCCCGAAAAAGCCATAAGCTCCCCGGCGTCGTGACCAGTTCATGCTGCTGCACCGCCGCACGCCCACAAGTGATCGGCACCCTGATGTTCCGGGAACGCATTATCCTCCGGCCTTGATACCCGCGTGCTGTTGTCACTGGAATAGTATCTGTTTCCGGCAGGCTTTCTGGGCATGCTCAGTTTTAGTCTCACTAATGTGCCTTTCCGACGATCATAGTTGAACTGTTCTCCCCGAAGCGGTGAGTCGCAGGTTAAAATCAAGCCCCCGCTACCAGGAAATCAAGCCGGCCCCTAATTGGGGCCGGTTTTTTTCGCGCCCATTAATTCGGCCAGCGTCCTTTCTTCGCGCAGCGGCGCATTGGTCTATACTTTCCTTGAACGATAGAATTAGCGCCGAACCGCAATTGCCGTTTGGAATACCAATGGGGAAGCAATGACTGATCTCGCCTTAGGCCGTCGGAACTTCCTGCGATGCTGTTCGGCGTTAGCGATCCTTGGTTCGATTCGCGCCTACAGCTCTCCTGGAGAACTCAGCGAACAGGATAAGCACGCACTGCTGCGCATGGCCCGGCTACTTTATCCGCATCAGCAGTTATCCGATGAGGTCTACGAAACGGCATTGCAATTTTCCTCTACCAATACCAAGAACCCGTCGACAATTGAAGCGCTCGAAAGAGGGGCCGAGATGCTGGATGTCGCGGTGCAGGGAAATTGGTTGGCCGCCGATCGTGACGCTCAGTTCGACGCTCTGAAAAGCATCGATGAAAGTGAGTTCTTCGTGACTGTGCAGGAGGCAGTCCGCACGCAACTCTATGGCAATCCCGCGGTCTGGGAGTTGATCGGCTACCCGGGTCCCTCGGCGCCGTTGGGCTACATTGACCGGGGCTTCGACGACATCGACTGGTTAACGAAGGATTAGCCATGCCGCGAGCATTCGATTTTAAAGACGATTCAG
>JAUXGQ010000505.1 GCA_030621975.1 Gammaproteobacteria bacterium
CCGGCGGCTACCCTGCGGATGCGTACAAAGTCATGCTCGCTGAGTTTGCCGTTGCGGACCAGAAATTCACCAACCCCCTCGATCACCGCGTCGCGGGACGGATGCTGCGCCACGGATGGATGCTCGGAATCGTCCTGGGCTGCTTGCTCCTGCACTTCCATTTCTCGGTCCTACTCGTAGTCTTATGCTCAGCGCTCACGCACCAAAGCCGTCTCCACATGATCGCGTTTGGCCTTGCCGGCGAGCCGTTCGATCAGCTCCAGGGCAAAATCCATGGCGGTCCCCGGACCTCGCGAGGTGATGACCTTGCCGTCCGTGACCACCGGTCCGTCCAGCACGTCCACCCGGGGAAGCTCCATGTTGTCCAGCACACCTGGATATCCGGTCGCGGACTTGCCTTCCAGCAATCCGGCATTGGCAAGCACCCGGGGCGCGGCGCAGATCGCGGCCGTATATCCGCCCGCGTCGGCCTGCTGCTTGAGCAGCTGGTGAATGCGCGGGTCGTTGTCCAGGTGATCGGCCCCGGGCAGTCCACCGGGCAGAACCAGCATGTCGAAGTCGAGCCCCATCGCCTGATCCAGGGTGGTATCGGGCACCAGGATCACACCACGGCTGGCCTTGACCGGTCGGTCATCCAGGCCGGCCGTAACGACCTCGATCTCCGCGCGTCGCAGCAGATCGATGACGGTTACTGCTTCGAGTTCCTCGCAACCTTGGGCAAGGGGGATAAGCACGCGTGCCATGTTTCTCTCCACGGATCTATTGACGTGAGCTCCGAAGCGGGCACCAGGCGGACACCCTGCCGCCGCAGACGGGGAAGTTCAGCCTGGAGCACCTCGATCGTCCGGGGATAGGGGTGTCCGATACCGACCGCCGCACCACAAACCCGCGCCTTCCGGACCAGCTGGCGCAGCTGGGCACGGATGGCCTCCGGCGTACGGATGTTGTCCAGAAAGATATCCCGGCGACCATGGGCCAGTGCATGCTCCCGGGCCAGTTGCTGAGCCACCGTCTGCAGGCTGGTACGGCTGTCGATGAAATAAAGACCGCCGTAGTCCTTCAAGACCTGCATCAGCCAGTCCATGGCCCCGGGATGCTGAGTGAGCAGGCTTCCCATGTGATTGTTGACCCCCGTGACATGGGGCACCGACTCCAGACCGGCCTCGAGCGTCTCGCGAAACTCCCGCTCGGTCATATGCAGGGTGAGCGCACCGGGGCCCAGTCGACTGCCGACCCTCGATTGCATGGGAAGATGGAGCATGATTTCCTTATCCATCCCATGCGCCCGCTTGGCCAGTTGGGACGCAAACGGGGTATGTGGCAGGAAAGCGAAGGTGATCGCACCGTGCAATTCGATCGCCCTTTTTCCGTCCGCGAGGGCATTGCCCATGTCGTCGATGATGATGGCTATACGCGCGTGATTCCCAGGGTCGGCCACGGCGGACAACCCGAACAGCAGGCAGACGGCGGCGGGCGCCAGGTATCGGGCGACTGCCGCGAGACGCCCGGCGGGGCGCGCCCCGGCGTCGCGCCTTTGTTGCGGCGGACAGATTGCCAATGGTCGCTCTGACACTTATCGTTTTCTCGAAGCGGTCAATTGCCGTTGTTAGGTTTAAGCACTTCGCACGTCGACAAACCGTCGCGTACCGGTTATTCCCGATTTCGGGCCTGAAGGATGTACAGGCCTTTCAGCAGGTTCAATGCCTCGTTCAGCTGGTAATCCCGTTCAACCAGCGGCTTTTGCTGCTTTTTCCCTTGCGCGGATTTCTTCCCTGGAGTCTTGGCCGCGTTTCCGTTCTCCAGGTGGCCGACCAGGTCCGCCTCCTTGATCGGATCCAGCGCAGACGCTTCCGAGGCTGCGACGGTGACGTTTTCCAGCGTAATGTCCGGCTTTATGCCTTCTGCCTGGATGGAACGGCCCGAAGGTGTGTAATAACGGGCGGTTGTGATCTTCACCGCGGTATTACCCTTGATCGGGACTATGGTCTGGACGGATCCTTTGCCAAAAGTCTGTTTCCCCATAATGACGGCCCGTCTGTGATCCTGCAGTGCGCCCGCTACGATCTCCGAGGCTGACGCGGACCCTTCGTTGACCAGCACCACGATGGGGGCGCCGTCCAATACATCATCGGAAGCCGCCTTGAACTGCAGCTGGGAATCTTCCTGCCTGCCCTGGGTGTACACGATCAAACCATCCGTCAAAAATGCATCGCTCACGGAAACCGCGCTGTTGAGAACCCCGCCGGGGTTATTGCGGAGATCCAAGACGAGCCCTTTGAGCTTGCCTCCGCTTTCCTTTTTCAAGCGACTGATCAGCTTCAGCATGTCCTCGGTGGTGTGCGACTGGAATTGGGAGATGCGAATGTATCCAAACTCCTTTTCCAGCAGGCGGCTTTTGACGCTGGTAACCTTTATATTGGCTCGCACCACCCGGATCTTTAGGGGCTTGTCCGCGCCTTCGCGCACAATGGTAAGTGTGATCCCGGTGCCGACCTTGCCCCGCATGACCTTGACGGCTTCGTTCAGCGTCATGCCTTTGACCGGTCGGTCGTCCAGCCGGATGATAAGATCCCCCGCCTTGATGCCGGCGCGTTGTGCCGGGGTGTCATCGATGGGCGAGATAACCTTCACGAAACCGTCTTCGAGCCCTACCTCGATACCGAGACCGCCGAATTCACCGCGGGTGCCCACCTGCAGGTCCCTGAATTCGTCCGCATCCAGATAGGCGGAATGGGGATCCAGTCC
>JAUXGQ010000419.1 GCA_030621975.1 Gammaproteobacteria bacterium
AGCGCCTACGCCGCCTGGCTCTCGGAGCAGACCGGCCAGCGCTATCGGCTGCCCAGCGAGGCGGAGTGGGAATACGCCACCCGAGCCCGCACCCAGACTCCCTTCAGCACCGGCGACTGTATCCACACCGATCTGGCCAATTATGACGGCAACTATGATTACAATAGCTGTGGCGCCAACACCGGCCTCAACCGGAAAAAGACGGTGCCCACCGGGAGCCTGCCTGCCAACCCCTGGGGACTCCATGAGGTCCACGGTAATGGCTGGGAGTGGGTGCAGGACTGCTGGCACGACAGCTATAAAGGGGCTCCCAACGATGGGTCTGCCTGGGAGGGGGGCGGGGGTTGCAACGTGCGCGTGGTTCGCGGCGGCGGCTGGTACCACAGGCCGGGGTTCCTCCGGTCGGCCTCCCGCGACAGGAACCCCACCGATGTAGCGTACTTCTACCGGGGTTTTCGGCTCGCCAGGACCTTATGACCCTCTGCGCTTTGTGCTTTGGCCCTTTGCCCTCCCGGCCCGCAGGGCCGGGAGCCGATTTTTTTTCCACCATGTAGGATGGGGTGAGTGAAGCGAAATTCAACATCGTTACCATGAAAGGCTACGAAAAACTCCCCAAAGCAGTGCAGGACTGCCACGAATTGCTCGCCTGGGTCATTCCCCAGCTCGACAAGTTCCCCCGCCTGCGCCGCTTCACGCTCGGTGAGCGCATCGAGACCGGCCTGCTGGAGGTGCTGGAGTGGCTGGTGGAGGCGGCCTACAGCCGCGCCAAGGCAGAGAGCCTGCGCCGTGCCAATCTGCGCCTCGACCGGGTGCGCCACCTCTGGCGTCTGGGCCATGAGCTCAAGGCGGTGTCGGGCAAGAGCTACGCCTACGGCGCCAGGCTGATGGAGACGCTGGGGCGTCAGATCGGCGGCTGGCAGCAGCAGGCCAGTGCACGTGGGCGGGCAGGGTCGTGAAACGCATCGGCGGGCTTTGGGAGTCACTGGTCAGCTTCGATAACCTCTATCTGGCCTGGCGTAAGGCCAGGCGGGGCAAGGCAGACCGTCCCGCGGTGGCCCGCTTTGCCCTGGACCTGGAGCACAACCTGCTGCAGCTGCAACGGCAGTTGATCGACCGGACCTATCAACCCGGTGGTTACCGCCTCTTCACCATCTACGAGCGCAAGCCCCGCCACATCGCCGCCGCGCCTTTCCACGACCGGGTGGTGCACCATGCCCTGATGAACCGGGTCGAACCGGCGCTGGACCGCCGCCTCTATGCACACTGTTACGCCTGTCGCGTGGGCAAGGGCGTGCATGCGGCAGTCGATCGCTATCAAGGCTGGGCGCAACGCTATCCCTATGTGCTGAAGCTCGATGTCAGTCGTTACTTCCCGTCCATCGACCACAATATCCTCAAGGCAAAGTTGCGTCATCAGATCAAAGATCAGGCAGTGCTCTGGCTCTTCGATCGCATCATCGACAGCGCTCCGCCTGGCAACGCACCGCTTGTCAGCTTCCCCGGCGATGACCTGGTGGATCTCATGCAGCGCCGCCGGAGCCTGCCCATTGGTAACCTCACCAGCCAGTTTCTCGGCAACCTCTATCTGACCGAACTCGATTTCTACCTGAAGCAGCAGTGCGGGGTGCGGGCCTACCTGCGCTATGTGGATGACCTGATCCTGTTGGACGACAGCAAGACGAGGCTTTGGCAGATCAAATCAGCAATCGATGAGTTTCTGCAGCAGGAACGACTGATCCTCCACCCCCACAAGGTTCAGGTGTTGCCTGCCGCCGAAGGGGTGGATCTGCTCGGCTACCGGGTCTTTCGTCACCATCGCCGGCTGCGGCGGGAGAATGGCTACCGTTTTCGCCGGCGTCTGCGTGCCCAGGCGAAGGCCTACGCCCGGGGCGACTTGGGGCTGGCCGATGTACGGGCCAGTGTGGCGGCCTGGATCGGCCATGTGCGCCATGCCGACAGCGAGGGGCTGTGCCGTTCGGTATTGGGAGTGGTAAGCTTTCGTCGGGGAGCGGCTCCAACGAGTGCCCGTGCGCGTGGTTCGCGGCGGCGGCTGGAACAACAAACCGGAGAACCTCCGGTCGGCCAACCGCAACAGGAACACCACCGATGAAGCGAACAACAACCAGGGTTTTCGGCTCGCCAGGCCGCCCGCAACCGCAGCCGGGGTTCACGGTTTCACGGAACCGTGAAGAGTGCCAGCGGGTGTCCATGGCGTCGCTTCCCGTGCCCCGCAGGGATGGCGGCCGCCGAAGAGATCCGCAGGGAGTGCGCGCGCCCGGGGTTGGTAGGCTGGTATCACTGTATGCGGGCCGAAGGCCCTGGGCGTTTTTTATCCTGTTCACGCTGGCTCTGGGCTTGACCGGCAACCAAGTGCAGGCGCAGAGAGAACCCGCCAACGGGGAAGCAACCCAGCCTGCCCCCCCGCCACCGACCCTCGATCCCAGCCCCTGCGAGAACATCGATGGTGAGGGCCCGCAGATGGTGGCGATCGCTGCCGGGACCTTCCAGATGGGCTCTCCAAAAGGAGAGACCGGGCGCACGTCCGACGAAGGCCCGCAGCACCCGGTGGCGGTGGTGCGTCCTTTTGCCCTGAGCCGTTGCGAGATCAGCGTAGGGCAGTTTCGCCGCTTCGTGGACGAGACCGGCTATCTCACCGATGCCGAGCGGGGCAAGGGTTGTTATGTGTTTAATGAAGCGGGCGATAGTTTCGAACAGCTCAGGGACCGCAACTGGCGCGATCCGGGTTTCAGTCAGGGGCAGGATCACCCGGTGGTCTGTGTCAGCTGGATCGATGCCAATGCCTATGCCGAGTGGCTCTCGGCCCGTACCGGCCGTGCCTACCGCCTGCCGAGCGAGGCGGAGTGGGAGTACGCCGCCCGGGGCGGCAACCAGAGCAGCCGTTTCTGGGGGGACGATCCGGACCTGGTCTGCGAAAATGCCAACGGGGCGGATCTGGCCCTTAAAGAACGCTTCAAGGATTGGCGGTGGCCGACCAGCGATTGCAATGATGGAGCCGTGTTTACCGCCCGGGCAGGGCGCTACCGGCGCAACGCCTTCGGCCTCTCCGACATGCTGGGCAATGTCTGGGAATGGACGGCTGACTGCTGGCACCCGGACTATGCGGGGGCCCCTAACGATGGGACCAGCTGGGAGGTGGGCGGAGATTGCACCCTGCGCGTGGTTCGCGGCGGCGGCTGGTTCAACTTCCCGGGGACCCTCCGGTCGGCCTACCGCAGCAGGATCCCCCCCGATGTTGCGAGCTGCTACCGGGGTTTTCGGCTCGCCAGGACTTTATG
>JAUXGQ010000377.1 GCA_030621975.1 Gammaproteobacteria bacterium
GTGCTGAACCGGCTGATGCCCTGGGTACGCCCCCTGTTTTCCTGGACCGGCGCAGTCCTGTGGTCACTGGTGGTGGGGTTTGCCTGCCTGCTGGCCCTGATCAATTTCCCGGCCCTCAGCGCCGCGGTGGATCAGGATATTCTCTCACCCGCCAATCTCGTTTCGATGCTGCTGATGTTTGTCGTCATCAAGGTCGTGCACGAATTTTCACACGCCTTTGCGGTGAAGATGTGGGGCGGCGAGGTGCACGAAATGGGCATCACGCTGCTGGTCCTGGCCCCCGTACCCTATGTGGACGCCTCGGCTGCCTGGGGGTTTCGCGACAAGTACAAACGGGTCCTGGTGGGAGCGGTCGGTATCCTGGTCGAGCTGTTTCTGGCCGCACTGGCGTTGTTCGTGTGGTTGGCCGTGGAGCCGGGCCTGGTACGGGATGCCGCCTTGAACGCCCTCCTGATCGGCAGTGTGTCGACCTTACTGTTCAATGCCAATCCTCTGCTGCGGTTCGATGGCTATTACGTACTGCAGGATCTGATCGAAATCCCGAACCTCTACACGCGCGCCAGCCGCTACTACCTTTACCTGATCCAACGCTACCTGTTCGGGCTCGGTCAGGTTCGCTCACCCGTGACCGCAGCGGGTGAAGGCGCCTGGTTTGCCGTTTACGGTCTGGCCGCGTTCTTCTATCGGCTGGTCATCCTGGTGGTGATCGTCCTGTTCCTGGCAGAGGAGTACCTCTTTGTCGGCGTTGCATTGGGCACCTGGGCCGCGACTACACAGATCGTCCTGCCAATGTTTCGCGGTGTTCGCTTCCTGCTCGCGAGTCCCCTACTGGCGGGACGGCGTGCCCGGGCTGCTGCTGTCTCGGCGCTATTGGTTGGCGCCGTCGGCGCAGGATTGTTGTTCCTGCCGGTATCCCTGACCACCCATGCGGAGGGCGTCGTCTGGGTTTCGGACCAGGCCCAGGTCTATGCGGGCGCGGACGGCTTTGTGACCGAGGCGCTGGTGGCATCCGGCGCCCATGTCGAGGCGGGCACGCTGGTCCTGCAGATGCGCGCGCCGTCCCTGGAGACACGCATTGCGGTGCTGGAGGCGCGGCGCCGGGAGTTGGAGATTCGCAGCGCCGCCGAGCGTCTCGAACACCGGGTTCAGTCCGACATCACGCTAGAGGAGCTGGTGACGGTCAAGGCCGAGCTTGAGCTGCTCCAGGCGCAGGCATCGACCCTCCTGGTACGCAGTGAGGTCTCCGGCACCTTCGTACTGCCGGATGACCGCAGGTTAAAGGGTCGTTATCTGCGCCAGGGGCAGTTGATCGGCTATGTGATCAGCCCGGAACGCCTGATTGTCAGGACGGTAGTACCCCAATCGGATATAGGCCTGGTTCGCCGGCAGGTGGCCCAGGTGGAAGTGCGCTTCGCCGAGCGGCTGAGTGAAATCGTGGAAGTCCGCATCGTACGGGAGACGCCGGCGGGCAGCACGACTTTGCCCAGCCGCGCGCTGGGCGCCGCCGGTGGTGGCGATATCGCCGTGAGGGCGACCGATGAGCGAGGACTCACCGCCGCCGAGAAGGTCTTTCAGGTGGATCTGGGCCTGCCCAAGGACCTCGAGATAGCCGGGGTGGGCGAGCGGGCCTACGTGCGCTTCGATCATGGCGCCGAGCCGCTTGCCCGCCAATGGTTGCGCAGCGGCCGTCAGCTGGTGCTTAGCCGGCTTTTCTTTTGATGCGATTTTAATTCCCCGCTTTTAAGGGCTAAACCCCCTTCAGAATTCCTGACAAAAGCCGATATCTATCACCGGGCAGAACTCCAAAGAAAACAACTCGGTGCGTGTTTGTCAGTTGAAAAACGCCGTAAAAATACTCTTCTCGTTATCCCTTGCGACAGCCGTCTGCGTAGCCGGCGCAGATGCAAGAGAGCAGGGGATGATAGCGGGCCGTGGCGACCCCATTCCCGAGCTGGACTGCGTCATCGAACCCAGTGAGGTCGTGGATGTGGGCAGTGCCGTACCCGGAGTGGTCCAGGCCATCCACGCCTACCGCAGCGACCTGGTGGAAAAAGGGGCTGTCATCGCAGAGCTCGAGTCCACTGTGGAACAGGCTGCCCTCGAATTGGCAAAGACGCGTGCGGCGCTGAATACGGGGATTGAACTGCGCCAGGAAAGCGCCACCCTCGGTCATCTTACCCAGAAGCGCAATCAGAAACTGCTGAAAACGTCCGCCATCTCCGTACAGGAAATGGACACGTTGAAAACGGAAACGCGCATGGCCGAACTGCAGGTAAGACACGAAAAAGATAACAAGCGTATCGCCGGATTGGATTACAGGCGGGCGCGGGCCGTTCTGCAGCGGCGTACCATCCGCAGCCCCGTGGACGGCGTGGTCATGGAACGCTTTAAATCCGTGGGTGAGTATGTGGAGGACGAACCGATGCTCCGCGTGGCCCAGCTCGACCCGCTGCACGTGGAAGTGATCGTACCGGTGGACTATCTGGGCCGCATCACCCCGGGCATGCAGGCTCAGGTGACACCCATCGTAGCGGGATCCGGAGCACACCTGGCAACGGTCGAGCGCGTCGATCTCGTGTCCGATGCGGCCAGTGGTACCTTTGGCGTGCGGCTGAGCCTCTCGAACCCGAACTATAAGATCCCCGCCGGGCTGCGCTGCCGCCTGAGCTTTCTGCCGCCGGAGCAACAAAATTCCCCGGAGGTCGCAGACGAGCCGGACGGCCCCGCCATCGCGCAACAGGCTGACGTCGCCCCCGCAGAGGAAGGTCCCGAGCCTGAGTTGGTTTCATGGCCGAATGCCCCGCCGAGCGAGCCCGAACCGGAGACGGCCATCCCCGCCGTCGCGCAACCTGCCGACGTCACCCCCGCAGAGGAAACTCCTGAGCCCGAGTTGGTTTCGCGGCCGAGTGCGCCGCCAAGCGAGCCCGAACCGAAGACGGCCGTGCCGATCTCCCCCCCCGAGCCGGCGATGTTCTGCTATACCGTCGGTCCGGTTGCGGATGAGACCCTGGCCACACGACTGTTCGACGGACTGGAAGCGCGCTCCGAGGCCCTGGTTTTGCGCAACGAAACGGTCAACCTGGACAATGGCTATCTTATCCTCGCCGCCCGGGAGCCGGACCCACAGGCCACCCGCCGGTTGGTTGCCCGTCTCAACAAGGCCGGCATTACCGATCACTTCGTACTTGGACGAGGGCGAAACAAGGGTCGCGTATCGCTGGGGGCTTATCGCGGCCCCCAGACCGCGGCCAGGCGCCAGAAAGCCCTTGCCGCCAAGGGCTTCGAGACAGAAATCATAACCCGCCAAAAAAAGACCACCCAATTTTGGCTGGACGGCGCCTTACAGGCCGGAACGGATCTTCCGGGTCAGGCACAGGAGATCGCCACGTCCCTCTCGCCTTCCGCGTCCTTCAAACAGATTGCCTGTCCCCGGCAGTTGGCGCACCGCTGAGCACCACTGTCCCGACCCGGCCGGAAACACCAATAGTTCCTTCTCCCTCAGGAGGGTGTTGTAAAGGTTGTAGCCCCTTCTCCCCCCGGGAGAAGGCTGGGATGAGGGA
>JAUXGQ010000306.1 GCA_030621975.1 Gammaproteobacteria bacterium
CGCCCCGGCGATCTGCTGATGCGTGAGCTGAAATTCATTGAGCAACCGGTGCATGGCCCTGGCCTCTTCCAACGGATTGAGATCGTCACGCTGAATATTCTCGACCAGGCCCATGGCCATGGCCGTCTGGTCCGGCACATCGCGGACCACCACCGGGATATCGTCCAACCCGGCCTGCTGGGCCGCTCGCCAGCGCCGTTCACCGGCAATGATCTCATAACGGCCATTGCCGACCGGTCGTACGACGATGGGTTGCACGACCCCCTGGGCTGCGATGGAGTCCGCCAGTTCCTGCAGGCTGTCGGGATTGAAATCGCGACGCGGCTGAAATCGGCCGCGTTGCACCAGATCCAACGGCAGGCTGTTTATCTCACTGGCAACTACCACGGGTTGCGTGGCAGCTTTGCCGTCGAGCTCCGGCTGCGACACCCCGAGTAATGCGTCCAGACCACGCCCCAGACCGCGCTTTCTTGCTGCCATGATTGATTAACTGTTGATTTCCGAGATCGCTTCAAGCGGAACGACACGGCGATTTTCGTGTCTGCGCAATACCTCGCTGGCCAGGGCCAGATAAGACACCGCTCCGCGGGAATTTTTATCATACAATAAAACCGGTTGTCCGTGACTCGGCGCTTCGGCAACCCGCACATTACGGGGGATGATGGTTCGGTAGACCCGGTCGGGGAAGTGGGTGATCAGCTGGGAGGAAACCTCATTGGAGAGATTGTTCCTCGGATCGTGCATGGTGCGCAGTATGCCTTCGACCTGCAGATCCGAATTCCGTGTCGACTGGATCTGCTGCACGGTATTCAGCAGGGAGGTAAGACCCTCCAGGGCATAGTATTCGCACTGGATGGGGATGAGCACACCGTCGCCCGCTACCAGCGCATTGACGGTCAACATGTTCAGCGAGGGGGGACAGTCGACGAAGATGAACTCGTAGCGTCCCTTTACCTCCTCGATGGCCAGCCGCAGACGCCTCTCTTTGTGGGCGGCCTGCGTGAGCCCCACCTCTGCTGCCGTGAGTTCCGCATTGGCCGGCACAATGTCGAAGTCGGCTTCGGGCGTGCGCTGCACGGCATCCGTGAGCGGCACTTCTCCAAGCAGCATCTCGCAGCTGGATGTTTCCAGAGCATATTTGTCCAGGCCACACCCCATGGTGGCGTTTCCCTGGGGATCCAGGTCGATTAACAAAACCTTGCGCTTCATGGCAGCCAGGGAGGCCGCCAGGTTTACCGCGGTGGTGGTCTTTCCCACGCCCCCTTTCTGGTTGGCAATGGCGATGATTCGGCCCATGAGACTCAGTCCAGAACGTTTAACGGCGGTCAACAGCCGGTTTCAGGTTTAACGAGAGGTTTTCGATGAAATCAAGACAATGTTTCGTTCCGCATCCAGGAGGGGAACCTTGACCGGCAGTATCTCAATGCCGAGGGAGCCTGTTAGCGCCCCCCGAAGTTCTCCTGCCGGGACCGCACCCTTCATCGCCAGCAGGCGGCAGCCGGGCTGGCAAAGGTGCCGGACCTTTGCGAGGATATCAGAAAGTGGCGCGAATGCACGCACGATTATGGTGTCAAAGCTTTGGCCGGGCCGATAATCCTCGACCCGGGCCCGCTCCACCCGGACGTTTCTCAAACCAAGCTCCATCACGGCCTGCTGCACGAAACGGGTTTTTTTTCCGTTGCTGTCCAACAAGGTAAAAGCCCGTTCAGGCCGGGTAATTGCCAGGGGAATACCCGGCAGTCCGGCCCCGGTTCCCACGTCCAGAATGCTCCTGCCCTGCAGATAGTCGATGACCGCGAGACTGTCGAGCAGGTGACGCGGGATCATCTCCATGGGATCACGCACAGCGGTCAGGTTGTAAGACCGGTTCCAGCGCGCCAGCAAACCGATAAACCTGAGCAGGTCGATCTGCTGGCCCTCGCTGATATCCAATTTCAGCCCGGCAATCCCCTCCGCCAGCCTGGCGGCCCACCCGGCATCGAATCCCTTATCCCGCATCAGGCTGTTTTTCGCTTGAGATGGATCAACAGCAAAGAGACCGCGGCCGGGGTGACACCGGGAATGCGCGCCGCCTGGCCCAGGCTGGCGGGACGATGTTTGAGGAACTTTTCCCTCACCTCGGCGGACAATCCCCGCACCTGGCGATAATCGAAGTCGTCCGGAAGTTTACAGGCCTCATTCTTTTGCTGGCGCTCGATTTCCGCCCGTTGACGCCTGATATACCCCGCATATTTAGCCTGTACCTCCAGCTGCTGCGCAACCTGAGGATCGTCCACCCCGGGACCCAGTCCGGGCAGCCTCATCAGCTCCCTGTAGCTGAGGTTGGGCCGCGATAACAGATCGCCGACGCGCGCTTCTCTGGACAGGGGCGCCCCCAGCAGCTCCACCGCCTGGGCCTCGCTGAGATCCGCGGGTCGTAGCCAGGCTGCCCGCAGCCGCGCTTGCTCTCTCTCTATGGCCTCGCGCTTGCGTTCGAAGCGGGCCCAGCGCGTATCGTCCACCAGTCCAAGCTCGCGGCCTTTCGGCGTCAGTCTCAAGTCCGCATTGTCCTCGCGCAGCAGCAGCCGGTATTCGGCCCGACTGGTGAACATGCGATAGGGTTCCCGGGTACCCCGGGTGACCAGATCATCCACCATGACGCCGACATAGGCCTCGTCCCTCCTGGGATACCAGGGATCCTGGCCCCGTATCCGCAACACGGCATTCAGTCCGGCCAAAAGCCCCTGGGCCGCGGCCTCCTCGTAACCGGTGGTGCCATTGATCTGGCCTGCAAAATACAAGCCCTTCAGATGCTTGGTTTCCAGCGATGGGCGCAGATCCCGCGGGTCGAAGAAATCGTATTCGATGGCATAGCCGGGGCGGCTGATGCGCGCCTGCTCGAAACCGCGCATGGAGCGCACCAGCTCATTCTGGACGTCGAACGGCAGGCTGGTCGAGATGCCGTTGGGGTAGACCTCATTGCTTTCCAGGCCCTCCGGCTCAATGAAGATCTGATGGGAGGCCTTGTCCGCGAAACGCACCACCTTGTCTTCAATGGATGGACAGTAACGGGGACCGACGCCTTCGATCACCCCGGTATACATGGGAGAACGGGACAGTCCCCGGCGGATGATCTCGTGGGTGCGTTCGTTGGTGTGAGTGATGTGGCAGACCCGCTGGGGCGGGTGGTCGTCGGCAGATCCCAGAAACGAGAACACCGGCACGGGATCGTCCCCGGGCTGGATCTGCAGGCCGGAGAAATCGATGCTGCGGCTGTCGATGCGTGGCGGGGTACCGGTTTTCAGCCGCTCGACGGCAAACGGCAGTTCCCGCAGGCGCGCGGCCAGGGCGTTCGCGGGGGGATCGCCCGCGCGACCACCTTGGCAGCTGGACAGCCCGATGTGGATGCGCCCGCCCAGAAAGGTGCCCACCGCCAACACGACGGCCGGGGCCCTGAACCGCAATCCCATCTGGGTCAGCACCCCGGCCACCCGCTCGCCGTCCAACAGGAGATCGTCCACCGCCTGCTGGAAGATATCCAGATTCGGCTGTTGCTCCAGGGCGCGGCGCACCGCCGCCTTGTAGAGGACCCGATCCGCCTGTGCGCGGGTCGCCCGCACCGCGGGCCCCTTGCGTGCGTTGAGAATGCGGAACTGTATTCCTGCCCGGTCCGTGGCCCGGGCCATCAGCCCGCCCAGGGCATCCAGTTCCTTGACCAGATGTCCCTTACCGATGCCTCCAATGGCCGGATTGCAACTCATCTGTCCCAGAGTTTCGATGTTTTGGGTGAGCAGCAGCGTGCGCGCGCCCATACGGGCAGCTGCCATGGCTGCCTCGGTACCGGCATGGCCGCCACCAACTACAATCACATCATAGGTTTCGGTAAAAAACATCGCACCCGATAAGCGTCTGGAAAAGTTTTAGGAGCCTGTCCGAGAATAGGGGCCGACCGGTTTGTTGCTCCTGCAAAACCGGCACTTCCGCCATCCATGGCGGTCGTAGCGAGGGA
>JAUXGQ010000001.1 GCA_030621975.1 Gammaproteobacteria bacterium
CTCGAAAAGGTCCCGGTGCACATCGTCCGGCGCCGTTTCCTTGCGGCTTTCGTCCAGGCGTCCCCGATACTGCAGACCCAGATCCGCGTTGTATCCAAAAAAATCCGGGGTACAAACAGCCCCATAGTCGCGGGCCACTTGCTGGGTTTCATCCAGAAGGTAAGGAAAAGGGAAAGCGAATTGCGAGGCAATGTGCCGCATGTTTTCGAACGAATCCTCTGGATACTCCGCGGAATCGTTGGACATGATCGCCACGCTGTTGATGCCTAATACCTGTAAGTCCCTGGCATCACGCACAATACGTTCCCGAACCGCCTTCACATAAGGACAGTGGTTGCAGATAAACATCACCAGCAACCCATTCTTACCGCGGCATTGCTGCAGGTTCCAGGTTCGCCCGTCGACACCGGGCAAGGAGAAATCCGGCGCGGGCTTACCAAAATCACACACGGGGGTTTGCAAGGAAACCATGGCTTCGACTCCAAGTTGCCGTAGATTGAGTAGGGACATATACCCACCATGGGTATTTTACAGCCCCTGACCCTGACAAATCCAGATTCGGAGCCGAGGATGCAATAACCTCAGAGACGGGTTTTTCAGCGCTATCTTAAAAGGGTACAATAAGCGCCGATTGCGAACGGGGGTCCCGTATTTTCCCGTAAAAGCCCTCAACCCGACCGGCTGCGAGAGTATCTTTAATATAGAGGATGAGCGTACAGCGGCCATCTAATTGTGACATGCAGATCCCCCCCCCGATAAATCGGCTCTATTAACTCAAAACGGAAAATATAAGGAATGGCAAAAGATTTTATTTTCACCTCTGAGTCCGTTTCTGAAGGACACCCGGACAAGGTAGCGGACCAGATCGCGGATGCGGTGCTCGACGAGATGTTGAAGCAGGATCCTACGGCCCGCGTCGCCTGTGAAATCATGGTCAAGACCGGGATGGTCATGCTGGCCGGCGAGATAACCACCAGCGCCTGGGTCGACACCGACGCCGTGGTGCGCCGGGTAGTCGATGACATCGGCTACAATCACTGCGATATCGGATTCGATGCGGAGACCTGCGCCATCATCTCCGCAATCGGCAAGCAATCCGGCGACATTGCCATGGGGGTCAACGAGGACGAGCGCCATGAACAGGGCGCCGGCGACCAGGGCCTGATGTTCGGCTACGCGAGCAACGAGACGGATGTTCTGATGCCTGCGCCGATCACCTATGCTCATCGACTGATGTTACGCCAGGCTCAGATGCGCAAGAACCGGACCCTGCCCTGGCTGCGCCCCGATGCCAAAAGCCAGGTTACCTTCCGTTACGAGGATCACAAACCCGTGGCGATCGAAGCCGTGGTGCTGTCCACCCAGCACGATCCAGACATCTCCGAGAAATCCTTGCGCGAAGCGGTCATGGACGAGATTATAAAGCCGGTGTTACCCAGCAAATGGCTGGATTCCTGCAAGCAGGAGCATATCCACATCAATCCCACGGGCCGATTCGTGATCGGAGGCCCAGTGGGGGATTGCGGTGTCACCGGACGCAAAATCATCGTCGACACCTATGGCGGCATGGCCCGTCACGGCGGCGGTGCTTTTTCCGGTAAGGATCCGTCGAAAGTGGATCGTTCCGCCGCCTATGCCTGCCGCTACGTGGCCAAGAACATCGTTGCCGCCGAACTGGCCGAGCGTTGCGAGATACAGGTATCTTACGCCATCGGCGTAGCCGAGCCGACCTCCATCACCATCGATACCTTCGGTACCGGCAAGGTATCAGACGATCGGCTCGCGTCCCTGATTGTCGACCATTTCGATCTGCGCCCACGCGGTTTGGTCACCATGCTCGACCTGCTACGCCCGATCTATCTCAAAACGGCCGCCTACGGCCATTTCGGCAGGACCGACGACGATTTCAGCTGGGAACGCACGGACAAGGTGGGAATGCTGCGAGACGCCGCCGGCGTGTGATGACGCCAACTTAACTCAAAGGGAGCTCTGATTGAATCAGGGTCTCCTTATTCAACCCGACGACACGGTCAGGAACACCTATATGAACACCCAACCGATTGAAAACCTGGATCCCGACTACAAGGTAGCCGACATCGGCCTGGCGGACTGGGGCCGCAAGGAAATTGCCATCGCTGAAACCGAAATGCCCGGCCTGATGGCATTGCGAGAGGAGTACAGCGACGAAAAGCCGTTGGCGGGCGCTCGCATCGCAGGTTGTCTGCATATGACGATCCAAACCGCCGTCCTGATCGAAACCCTGACCGCCCTGGGTGCGGAGGTTCGCTGGTCGTCGTGCAACATCTTCTCCACCCAGGATCACGCCGCCGCCGGTGTAGCCGCGGCCGGTGTCCCGGTTTTTGCCTGGAAGGGCGAGACGGAGGAGGAGTTCTGGTGGTGTATAGACCAGACCATCTTCGGACCGGGGGGCTGGCGCCCGAATCTGATCCTGGACGACGGGGGCGACCTGACCCAGGTGATGCATGAGAAGTATCCGGAACTGATGACTGAGGTACGGGGACTCTCCGAGGAGACCACTACCGGGGTGCACCGCCTGTACGAGATGATGAGTAACGGCGAATTGATGGTCCCCGCCATCAACGTCAACGACTCGGTAACCAAATCCAAGTTCGACAACCTGTACGGCTGTCGCGAATCCCTGGTGGATGGCATCAAACGCGCGACCGACGTGATGATCGCCGGCAAGATCACCGTCGTGCTGGGCTACGGCGATGTGGGCAAAGGCTGCGCGCAGGCGCTGCGCGGCCTGGGCGCGGTGGTCTGGGTCACGGAAATCGATCCCATCTGCGCCTTGCAGGCGGCCATGGAAGGTTTTCGTGTGGTAACCATGGAGGACGCCATGGATCAAGGGGATATCTTCGTCACCGCAACGGGCAACTATAAAGTGATCACCCACGAACACCTGCAGGCGATGAAGAACCAGGCCGTGGTCTGCAACATCGGGCACTTCGATAACGAAATCGACGTGGCAGGCCTGCGCGACTACCAATGGGAGAACATCAAACCCCAGGTAGACCATGTTATCTTCCCCGATGGCAAGCGTATAATCCTGCTCGCAGAGGGTCGGCTGGTAAACCTTGGCTGTGCCACGGGACATCCCAGCTTCGTCATGTCCAACTTCTTCACCAATCAGACCCTGGCGCAAATCGAACTCTGGAGCAATCCAGACAGGTATGAGAAGGAGGTCTACGTGCTGCCCAAGCACCTGGATGAAAAAGTGGCGCGCCTGCATCTCAGGAAGATCGGCGCGCAGTTGACGACCCTGACCCCGGAGCAGGCCGACTACATCGGCGTCAGCGCGGATGGGCCCTACAAACCCGAGTATTACCGCTATTGACGGGGCTCTCCGGGATACACCCGTCTTCAGCGCCGCCATGCACTCACAGAAGAACTTTCCGCGAACGTTCAGCTTCGAACTCTTCCCTCCGAAGACCGACGCCGGTATGGAGAAGCTGCAGCACAACGTACGGAAACTCGCCACCCTGAATCCTACTTATTTCTCCGTGACCTATGGCGCCGGCGGCTCTACCCAGGAGCGGACCTTTTCCACCGTTGGCTGGTTGCGCAGCCTGGGCTTAGCCACCGCGCCACATCTCTCCTGCATTGGGGCTACCAGGGACACCATTCGGGAGATACTCGCCCATTACCAGAACCAGGGCATCGACCGTATCGTGGCGCTGCGCGGCGACATGCCCTCTGGCATGGGCGAGCCGGGTGATTTTCGCTACGCCAACGAACTGGTGGCGTTTATCCGCGAGGAAACCGGCGACCATTTTCATATCGAAGTCGCCGCTTATCCCGAGGTCCATCCCCAGGCAGCCAGCGCCGAGGCGGACCTTCGCAACTTCAAGCGCAAGGTAGACAGCGGTGCAAACGCCGCCATCACCCAGTATTTCTACAACCCGGATGCCTATTTTCGGTTCGTCGAGAACTGCGAAAAGCTCGGCATGGACGTCCCCATCGTTCCCGGCATCATGCCCATCGGCAACTATACCCAACTGGCGCGTTTCTCCGACGCCTGCGGGGCCGAGATCCCGCGCTGGTTGCGCAAGCGACTAGAGGGCTTTGGGGATGACCTGGACCAGATCCGCGCCTTCGGTATAGAGGTGGTAAGCGCGCTATGCCAGCGGCTGCTCGAACAGGGCGCACCGGGCCTGCACTTCTATACCATGAACCAGGCCGGGCTGACGCAGGCGATATGGCGAAACCTGGGGTTGCCGACCGGCCCAGAGAATCCGTCCTGATCCCAGCTCCGATTACTCACCGCAGAGGACGCAGAGCTTTTGGAATTCATGGGCTTATGAGACGGACTTGGGCCGGGAGTACTTACGCTTCGCACCGAGAAATATACAGAGCCGCATAAGCTAGCCTGTTACTCTCTCTGCGTCCTCTGCGGTTAATTTTGTCTAACTCCTGCCGCATCGATACCCATGACCTGGAGCCCCACAGCTAGCTCACAGTATGCGTCTTCCCAGAATCTACACGCCCCAGCCACTGGCAGAGCGGACTCGAATCCAATTGGATGCGCGCGCGGCCCGTCATGTGAGCCGCGTGTTACGGTTGCGGGCCGGTGCGTCCCTGAAACTTTTTAACGGAGACGGCAGGGAATACGGCGCACTTATCCTCGCCACTGGCAAGAGCGACGTAGAGATCGAGACCCTGGAAGCATCCGGCTCCGATCCAGTGCCCGAGCCCCGCTTCACCCTGATTCAAGGCATCGCCAAGGGCGATCGTATGGACTACGCCCTGCAAAAAGCGGTGGAACTGGGGGCACATCGGCTCATCCCGGCCTTGACCGAGCACAGCGTGGTCAAACTGGAGAAGGACCGGCTCGCCCAGCGCATGGAACACTGGCGGGGGATCCTGATCAGCGCCAGCGAACAGTGCGGTCGTCGTTACCTCCCGGAACTCGAGGCGGTCGCGGAATTGAACTCGATACTCACCCGGCTGCCCGAAGGGTCTCTGAAACTGGTTCTCGACCATCGAGCCGATCTTGCCCTGCCCAGCCTCTCCCGACCCAAAGGCGAGGTGGTCATACTAACCGGCCCCGAGGGCGGACTCAGCACCGAGGAACTGGATCTGGTCAGGGACAGCGGCTTCACACCCGTACGCCTCGGCCCCCGGGTAATGCGCACCGAGACGGCTCCGCTGGCCGCCCTGGCCGCTTTGCAGACACTGTGGGGTGATTTTCGCTGACCCGACGTCCGGGCTCGGAACCGGGGGTTTAACCTGTCTTCATTAATAGACAGGATTTACAGGATCTCTTTGGATTCTGAACCTTGTGTATGGCAAAGGCGCACCCAATACTCCTGTCCCGAAAATCTACGTCCGGAAGGCATATTTCAACATCCCGTCAATCCTGTGAAATCCTGTTGATCCTGTCCATTCTTCTGAGGCGTAGATCTCATATATGCGCGTGGGCACAAAAAGCGTGCCCACCCTTCTACCAGGCTGATGTAACCACGGATGGACACGGATTAACTATCTGAGGATACAGTAAGACTGGGGCTCGCCCCAGCAGATCGGCTCGCGAGCAGGCGATGCAAACAAAGCTGGGGCAAGCCCCAGCCTACCCCGCCTTGTCAGACGTCAGAGCGAGGGACTCGATTATGGTTTCTTCCAATGCATCCAGATCCGGGATGATCGCTTCCTGGCCCGCGACATAGACCTGGCGCAATATCAGGGGGCTGGCTTCACTGACCACAAGATTGGGGGAGATGCTGGCGGGGATTAACCCTATCAGACGGGGAATGGCCTTGGCGACCACACCGATGTAAGGCAGCCCGCGGGGATCCTCGCCCAGGGTGTTACACACCACGATGCGGGCACGCGCCCCCGGCGGCGCCGTCGGAACGTTCAGGGCCCGCTCGAAGGACACTAGCGGAAACTTCCGCCCGTGCCACTGAATCTCGCCCAACAGCCAGTCCGGGGTCTGCGGGTAGGGGGCGGGTTCGCGAAATCCGATCACTTCGGCAATCGTGACATTCGGCAGCAGCAGTTTGTAACCATCCAGCGGGATCAGCACACCACGGATGTCGGCCTCTGCTACAGTCATGCCTGCGCCTCAGCCAGAAGCGAATAGATGTTTTCCAGCAACTCCATTTCCTGATAAGGCTTACCCAGATAGCCTTTAACACCCAACTCCATGGCCAGCTTGCGGTGTTTCTCACCGGTCCTGGAGGTGATCATTATGATCGGGATGTCTTTCAGATCCGAAGAAGCCTGCATGTGTCGCGCCAGTTCAAAGCCGTCCATGCGCGGCATCTCGATATCCAGCAACATCAGATCCGGCGCATGTTCCTGCAGCAATGCCACGGCGTCCACTCCGTCCTTGGCGGTTGTAACCTGAAAGTTATGCCGCTCCAGCAGACGCCCGGTAACCTTGCGAACAGTGATCGAATCGTCCACCACCATTACTTTCACGGGCGCGGCATCAGCGGAAATGCCCATCTCGGTGCCCGCGGGCGCCAAGGGTTTTGCGGCATCCATGCGCACCATCGCATTCACGTCCAGAATCAAAGCAACCCGGCCGTCCCCGAGAATCGTCCCTCCGGTTATCCAGCGTACGGTACTCAACTGCGGGCCCACGGATTTCACTACGATCTGCCGGTTGCCCAGCAGTCCGTCTACTTGCACCGCCACGCGTCGATCACCCGACCTCACCAGCAGCATGGGAAACCATTTCTTCCCCTCCGATAAGGCGATGGGGCCTACCCCGAGCATACTGCCCAGATAGCGTACCAGATAGGTATGCCCGGCGTATTCGAAACCCTCCTGCCGACCCTCGTAGCATTCCTGCAGTTCGTCCCGACTGACCCGCACTACGCCTTCGATACTGGTATGCGGAACCGCGTAGATGTCCTCTTCCATCTTCACCAGCAGGGCTTCACTGATGGCCAGCGTCAGGGGCAAACGTATTACGAAGCTGGAGCCGGTGCCGTGCTCGGATTTGATCTCGAGGGACCCACCGAGTTGTTTGACCTCGCTGACCACCACATCCATGCCCACGCCACGCCCGGCGATCTGAGACACCTTGTCCGCGGTGCTGAAACCCGGTTCCAGAATGAACTGCATGACGTCGTTGTCCGCAACGTTCGCGCCTTCCTCCAGCAGGCCTTTTGCTATGGCCTGCTTGCGGATATTTTCCAGCTTCAGTCCCTGACCGTCGTCGCAGACAACCAACACCACGTCCGTGCCCTCACGGGACAGATCCAGCGTAATCCTGCCCTTGGCTTTCTTGCCCTGCCCGCGACGCTTTTCCGGCGTTTCTATACCGTGGGAAACCGCATTGCGCAGAATATGCTCCAGCGGTGCAACCATACGTTCCAGGATGCTGCGATCAACCTCTACGGCGGCGCCGTTGACCGTGAGTTCGGCCTGCTTGTGCACGGAATCGCAGGTCTGACGCACCAACCGCTGCAGCCTGGAGACGATCTGGGTAAAGGGCACCATACGGGTGCGCAGCAATCCGTCCTGGAGGTCCGTGGATACTCGGGCCTGCTGCATCAGCAGCGTTTCCGTTTCCCGATGCAGGTCCTCGGTCAGGTCCTTGATGCTGATCAGGTCGTTATCGGTCTCCATAAGACTGCGGGAGACCTGCTGCATGGTGGAGAAACGGTCCATTTCCAGGGGATCGAATACATCTTCGCTACCCCCCGTTTCTTCCTTCTCCCGCTCGTAACGAAACAGGATCTGAGCCTCGGTCTCCATTTCCAGCTGACGCAACTGCTGGCGCAGCCGTGCCACCGTCTGCTCCAGCTCCGAAAGGTTGAATCCGATGGCGCTGTTCTGTTGTTCAAGGCGTGCCCGGTATATGCTCACCTCACCGGCGTTGTTGACCAGCCGATCCAGCACATCCGAGCGCACGCGCACCTGCTCGTGTTTCGGGGCCGGCTTCGTTTCCGCAGACGTTGCCTTGGCGCCCGGTTTCTGTGGGGCCAGCGGTTCTACAATCCGCTCTACGGTCCCGGCTGTGGAGGCTTTGTCCTCCGGCGCCGGTTGTTCCTGTAATTCCGGTGCTGTATCCCGTCCCGCATCCGCGCCGAACAGATTAACCACTTCCGCGGACTCGGTCACGGGGGGCGGCTGGCTCTCGGGTTCAACCCGTACTAAAAAAAACGGTTCCGTGTCCGCCGCTGCCGGCGCGTCCTCCCCGGCTGGCGCGCGCGCCTCCGATTCGGCATCTTCGGTGCCCGTCGGCTGTTCCACACCGGTTGCTTCCGCGGGCCCTTGGTCGAGAGCTGACTCAACCGCTTTTTCGGCCTCGTCCCCGAGCCCTGCGCCGGGCGCGGGTTGAACCTCACCCGCAAGCAGCAGCTCCAGCTGCGTGATCAAATCCTGAGCTTCGTGTACCCGACCGGATTCGCTGACCTCATCGACCTGGGACGACAACCTGTCCGCAACCTGTTGCGCGAGTTGCTGAACCGCGTCCGTGGTGACGACCTGACCGCTGGTGATCCCGGTCAGAAGCGATTCAAAGGTGTGGCCCAGATCACCCACCGGGGTGATTCCCGCCAGCCGGGCTCCGCCTTTGAGCGTGTGCAGCGTTCGCTGTAATTCCGCTAGCGGCGTATTGTCCTGAGGGGCCTGGCGCCAGGCAGCCAGCGAGGTATCCAGGCTGTCGAGTAATTCACGGGCCTCTTCCAGAAATATCTCGACCAGTTCCTCTTCCGAACCGACCTCGACGAATGCGGCCTCTTGCGCAGCCTTCTCGGAGGGTGGGCTCCTGTCCTGCGCCAGTTCCACCTCTTCATCCAGCGCCGGAATGGATACCGTCTCGCTTTCTGCCTCGTTCCTTATTGCCTCTTGGCTTTCCGACTCATCCTGAGGCGGCCCCGCCTGAATGACCGGCGAAATCTCCGTCGGCGACAAGGGTTCTGCCGGGGTAACCGGTGGCGCCGAAAGCCTCTCTTCCCGCAAGGCATCGATCCGGGCGACAAGCTCCTCCGAGTCGGGAAACTTGACCCCCGATACATTGATGGCCGCGAGTTGCTCCCGCATGAGCCCTGTGCCTTCGTCGATAAGATCCACCACCGTCGTATCCGCCGGTTCATCCTGTTCCCGCAAGACTTGGACCAGCTCTTCCAGGGCCTTACTGACATCGGCGATCGGCGGCACTTGGGCCGCGTTGGCACTGCCACGAACGGTGTGTAAAACCCGAACGAGCGTGTCATCCAGGGGCAAAGGTTCGGGCCGTTCCCGGCAGTTGCGAACAAATTCTGCCAGAGACTCCAGATAGGCGGCGACCTCCTCGCGGAATATCTGGAACAATTCCGGTTCCACCAGGTATTCGGGGACGGACGCGAGATCCAGTCGCGGTTCCGCGTCCGACTCTGATTCGAGCTCGATACCAATATCCACCGCCGGCGCAACCTGAGGAATCTCCAACCCGGGTTCCGGATCCGGCTCTAACCCGGTTTCCAATACTGGCTCTGCATCCGGCGTCGGGGTTTCTTCGACCGTCTCCAGGCTGGGATTGAGGGCGCCAAAAGCCCGGTCCGTCAGCGCCTGTACGTTGGGCACAGCCCCTCCGCCAGCGGTATATTGTTCAATCAGGCGGGGAAAAACCTGAACGCATTCGTCGAGAATACTTAGAATCTCCGGTGTTACCGCGATGGTCTCATCGATCATCCGGTTGAGCATGTTCTCAACGGACCAGGCCAGCTCCCCGATAGTCGTAGCGCCCACCAACCGGCCACTGCCTTTGAGGGTATGAAAAGAACGCCGCAGCCTGGCGCGCGCCTCCGTATCACCGGGATTCCGCTTCCAGTGCGCGCAAAACTCCTGGATGACACCCAGCTCTTCCTGCACCTCTTCGACGAAGACTTCCAGGATCTCCGGATCGATTTCATCCGCGGGGGCTTCATGAACAGGTGCGATCGACACCGGTTCTTCCGTCGCTTCTTCGTCCGTCGGCTCTTCGGTGAATTCCTGCTCCAACAATTCGGTTTCAGTGCCTGCGGGGACAGCGGCAACGGCGGGCTCCAGGAGACCCTCCAGCACCATACCAGTTTCTTCCGCCGCAACGGCGTCCTGTCGCTGCGGCGAAACTTCCGCGAGCTGAGACGCGTCTGCGCGGGATTCGACCTCCAGACCAAGCTTCGCCAGGGCAACCCGGGCGACGTCCAGAATGTCGTCCCGATCAGTGCGCCCCTCGAGCACGCTTTCCATGAAATATTCGACACTCGTAATAGCATCGGCAAGGGCGTTCAGCTGCTCCCGATCCGGAACTCGGCTGGGTTTCACGACCTCTGTTTGCAAATAACCGGCAACGGCATCCAGCATGTCAGCCGGATCCGGAAGAGACAGTATCCTGAGTGCCCCACCGACGTTGTGGAATTTTGCCGGTGCATCGGCCAGCAGGCGAGGATCGTCCGGAGCGTCGAGAAACGCGACTATGGCGTCTTTGGCCTTGGCCATGTCGATATGGGCCTCATTCAGTGCGGCATCGACCAGCCGCCCGAGCTCCCCTTGCGGCAGCAGCAAGGCTCCGGCCTGGGCTTCCGATAACTCGTCATCGGCCAATCCTTCCTGGGCCATCCCCGTCCCGACGTTGACCAATGAGGATTCGACGAATAGAAGCTCACTGGCGATCCTCATCAAGTAGGTCTCGTCCGGGGGTACTCGGGACTTACCGATCTCGGCCAGCTGGTCCGCCTGGCGGTTCAATCGCACCCGCAGCGCACCCTGCCCGACCATTCCCAGGGTGTCGCCCAGCTTGCGCATGGGTTCTTCCAGTTGACACAGGTCATCCACCCGTGAACGGTCGCCCCGGATATAAAGATCCAGTTTGTCCTTGATCTGGGTGAGGTCGGTCTTGATTACCTCCCGAACGGTATCGATGGCGTCTGCGCTGGGCGCAGTGAGTCGCGCCCTGCCGGCAGCCACTTCGGTGTCACTGGGCAAGGCGGTTGCCAGTTGGTACGCCTCCTGCACTGCTCTGACACAGGCGTTAGTGGACTTCGCCCCGGCCACGTAATACAGGATACTCTTCAGGAGGTCGCGATCCGGAGCCCGAGCCAGCTCTGTTTCTCCCTCATCGACGATTTTTTTGATCTCCCGGTCCAAGCGGCCAAACAGGGATTTGACAGCGGACCCGACGGCTATCCCACCGTCCAGCAGTCCTTCGACCAGCGCGTGACTGACCCAGAACAGGTGATGGACGGGTTCAGTACGGGCATGCCGCTCCAACTCCGAGGTCACATCGCGGATATACCCCAGAGCCTCCTCGGGTTCGACGTTTCGGTACCAACCGAGCAAGCCCCTGTGGTAATTGGTCCGGAGCCGTTTTGCGATGCCCGGGAGATCCGGATTGGCAATCCCGGTTACATGCTCCGGGACTACACCGTGATCAAGCTTCGGCGCAAACAGCGAGGCCTCAGTCAGCAGTCGGGCGCCCCTGGTGGCCCGCAGGTCGTTGAGCAACGGCATTATCACAAGCGGCATATCACGACCGCCGACCTGCAGCTTTTCCAGATAGTCGGGGAGTTGCACCAGGGACAGCATCAATGCTTCGACCGCTTCAGCCTTGCGGCGAACCTGGTTGCTGTGTATGGCCCGCGATACCTGCTCCATCTCTTCGGCCAGCATGGCGGCGCCGTACAGCTGCACCATCTGCAGGGTGCCGTAGATCTGATGCAGCTTGTCGCTGCAGGTTTCCAGCAAACTCAGGTCACCACTGCCTTCCGCATAGCTCTCGAACGCCTGTCGCGCCTGGTGTATCGTCTCACCGAGCTCGTCTTTGATCCACTTCAGCGCGCTGAAGTCGTCAGCGTTACTCATACCCGCAGTCCCGTTTTTCCTGATGGTGTGTTGCCCGGCGTTCATTGCCAGGACTCCTATTCCGGTATCCTGAAACCAGCTACGGTGCTCTGCAGGTCATCCGCGAGCGCCGCCAGTTTTCCGATCGCCGAGGCGGTCTGGTTGGTGCCGTCGGACGTCTGGGTGGTGATCTCCTGAATGACGCCCATGGTGTCGTCGACCCGGACGGCTTCCAGGGATTGCTTGCGTGCGGATGACGCGATCTTTCCGGTAAGGTCAGCGATATAATTGGAAACGTTCTCGATTTCCCTCAGCGCCTCGCCGGCGTCCTCCGCAAGTTTGGCCCCACTGACCACGCCTGTGGTGCTGGACTCCATGGAACTGATCGCCCCACTGGTGTCGGCCTGAATAGTCTGCACCAGGGCCTCGATCTGTTTAGTGGCGTTGCTCGAGCGTTCGGCCAGTCGCTGCACCTCGTCGGCCACTACCGCGAAGCCCCGGCCCGACTCGCCGGCCATGGCTGCCTGCATGGCCGCATTCAGCGCCAGGATATTGGTCTGATCGGCAATGTCGTCGATCAGCTCGACGATGTTTCCGATCTCCTGGGAACTTTCTCCCAAGCGCTTGATACGCTTGGAAGTTTCCTGAATCTGCTCACGAATTACGTCCATACCCTGAATGGTATTGCGTACCGTCGCCGCACCATTGCTCGCGATCTCCACGGATCTTTGAGCCACTTCGGCGGACTCGATTGCGTCACTGGACATCTCGTCGATGGCCTGGGTCATCTCCTTGATCGCACTGCTCGCCATGGTGATCTGTTCAGCCTGCAACTCGCTTGCCTCGGCCAGATGCATGGCTGTAGCCCGGGTTTCCTGGGTCGATGCGGCCACCTTCTCGGAAGTGTCGTTGATGGTCACCACCAGATTTCTGAGCTGCTCGATCGCATAGTTGATGGAGTCCGCGATGGCGCCGGTGATATCCTCGGTTACGGTTGCCGTCACCGTAAGATCACCGTCCGCGAGATCCCCCATTTCATCGAGCAGGCGTAAGATAGCGGTCTGGTTTCGTTCGTTATGCTCCTTGACGCCGGTTTCGCGCCGCAAGGCTTCGATCAGCAACTGCACTCCCAGCATCACCAGAAAGAAAACCGCGAGGGCGCCCAGTATGGCTATCAGAACAGGACCCGCCTCGACAATGCCGAGGCTGAAACGACCCGGTGACTCTCCGTACGCATCGATCAGTTGCCGGGAGGCATCATTCAGGGTGTCGCTGACCAGCGATATGTCATTCGCCGCATGCAACGCCGGCAGTACGTCAGGTGCCGCAGCCAGGATTTTTTCGATATTGGCGTTGATCGAATTGAACAGCGTGGATGCCGTGCGGAGTTTCTGCACCGCGGCCCTTTCCGTTACCGCCGGGACGTTGAGCTTCGCCTCACCGCGCAACAGACCCTTCAATACCCGGGCAAAGCGTTCCCGGTCACGGCTGACGCGGTCGATGGCAGCAGCCGTTACCTGTCCACCTTCCAGAACCCGCCCCACGTTGTTTTCAATGCGCTGGGCCAACATGAGCTGCCTCGTCGCAAGATAGATCTGCTCACGAGACGCTTTACTGCCCACCAACGCCCTGACCAGCCCGTCAATCTGCTCCTCAAGCTTCGGAACCAGGCTGGTTACTTCGTCGATCAGTCTTCTGACCGTTAAGACGGGTTTCCTGTTGTTCAGGATCTTGTCCGCGCCCTGGCGCATCTCCCGCCAGCTATCCTCAACCCGCCTCAGATCCGCTGCAACCTCTTCGGGGGACGACGGTAGACCAATGCGCTTTTCGCCATCTTTCAACTCCCCCATGATCTTTCCAAACCCGTCCCTTGACGCACCCAGCCTGTCAAAGGCGGCATCGTCACCTTCTGCCGCGGCCAGGGCCTCCTTGACGATGCGCTGGGAAATGATCTGCTGCTCTTTCGCCCTCAGGAGATACTGCTCGTCATGGTCATCCCACCGCGCAACATGTACAAAAGTCACCACCGCAAGGACGATGGTTATCAGCAGCAGCGCCGCCAACACCACGATACCCTTGTTGGTCGTAAACCTTCCTCTCGCGCCTTTCCTGGAAAATGCATTCATCAACCGAACTCCCAAGTACCTATATTTCTTTGTGCTTTCCCCGACCCGCCGTCCTGGCTAAACTGCAGCGCTTAGAAACTCCGGGCTGGCGGCAAGCGCATGCAGACTGAATACGGGCCGGATTTCACCCTCGTGTTCGAAGGCCCCTGTCACGTAATTCGCCAACGGAACCTCCAAAGTCTTACACTCTGTTTTTTCACCTTCGTCAAAATGACGCATTCCGACCATATCGCCCACCAGCAGGCCCGTGAATACCTCCCGATGCTGAACTACCAGGACGCGACTGCGTCGTCCGGGAACGGTGGAGCCACCACCCAAAAAGGCCTGTAAATCGATAATCGGAAGGAGATTTCCCCGGATATTTGCGATACCGCGAATCCAGAACCGGGTACCGGGAACCGTGGTTACCGTGGTCGGGTAATTCAGGATCTCGACAATCTCATGCAGAGGCGCAACGAACCGGTCGCCTCCAATACTGAAGAGGATACCTTCCCAGTAATTGAGAAACTCAACCTGCTTCGGCAAACTCTGAGCGTGGGCCTTACTGCGCCGGCCGATGTCCTTGAGCAGCGCGATGAGTTCCAGGGATGCCTGCCCGGTCAAGTCTTGTTCGAACTCAATCACCCAATACCGCCCCGATCTTGGTTAACAGATCGTGGTGATCTACCGGCTTGACCACATACTCCTTTGCTCCCTGGCGCAAGCCCCAGTTTTTATCGGTCTCCTGGGACTTGGTCGTCACCATGATGACCGGGATGCTCGCTGTTGCTTGATCTTTGCTCAGTTGGCGGGTTGCTTGAAAGCCGTTGAGCACCGGCATCACCACATCCATCAATATCACATCCGGATGCAGGCGCCTGGCCCCCTCCACACCTTGAGCACCGTCAGCCGCCGTGTGAACGGTATGTCCGTGTTTCTCCAACAGGCTCTTGATTACATGAACCTCTGTAGGAGAATCGTCGACCACGAGGATGGTAGCCATTAGTTTCCCTCACACCTGCTTAAGCTGCTTTCACCGCATGCCGTCGGATCGCTTCAAGTAACTCCTCTTTGGTAAAGGGCTTGGTCAGATACTCTTCGGACCCGACAATTCTGCCTCTTGCGCGATCAAACAGCCCGTCCTTACTGGACAGCATGATCACCGGAGTATTCTTGAACACCTCGTTGTTCTTGATAAGCGCGCAGGTTTGATACCCGTCAAGACGTGGCATCATGATGTCTACGAAGATCAGATCGGGATGGCTGTCGGCGATAAGGGCAAGTGCTTCAAACCCATCGGTTGCCGTAAGTACCTCGCATCCAGCTTTTTTCAACAGGCTTTCCGCGGTTCGACGAATGGTCTTGCTGTCGTCGATCACCATTACTTTGAGTCCGGCGACTTCTGTTTCCGTATGCTCGCTGGTCACCTTGCATCCTCTAATCTAAATGTTCAAATACAGGGGGGTACTTCACTGATCCTGAAAACCTGTCCCTGGGAGCCTGTCGGACTCGACAGGCGTCCATGCATCGCTCAGGGACCCTCACAAACCGTTGCAAATGCACTATACCGGCCATATGTGGGGCGCTGAGTTTGTCGACAAATGTCCGGCTGTATTCTGAGTTATCCCCTGTTTCGGCACCGCCTCGCGATACTTGAAGCCGGAAACCGGATGATTCGCTGACACGCCCGACAACGCCCGGAAATACATCACATTTTTAAAAATCCGCGTACAGCCTAGCAAGCCCAACACCTGTGCGCAATAAGATCAACCTGTGCGTCTCCGCTGGCTGACAACGAATTTCCCTTGGGGTCCATTGCTTGCCGATACGAGCATGCAATAGAATGAGGGCTCATGTGCCACCCAGTCGGCGGGGCAACCCTGGAGAAGTTGGGGATCCGATCAGCAGGTTTCCCGGTGTAATGCAGTGATGACTATACGCCTTGGCGTTGTGATGGACCCCATCCAGTCCATCAAAACCCACAAAGACAGCACCTTCGCTATGCTGCTGGAGGCCCAGGCCCGGAACTGGGAAATCAGCTACATGGAACAGCATGACCTGTTCTTGCGTGGAGACCGGGGCTACGGCCGGGTGCGCGAACTTCAGGTGACGGACGATCGCAAGGATTGGTACGGGTTCGGCGGAACCGAAACCATCCCACTGGACCAATTGGACGTCATCCTGATGCGCAAGGATCCACCCTTTGACATGGAGTACATCTACACCACCTATTTGCTCGAGCAGGTGCAGAGTCGTGGCTGTCTGGTGGTCAATCGGGCACAAAGCCTGCGCGATGCCAACGAGAAGCTTTTTACACTCCGTTTCCCCCACTGCTGCCCGCCGACCCTCGTGAGCCGCGGTTCTCAGGGTTTCCGGGACTTTCTGGAAAAACATGGTGACATAATCCTCAAACCTCTGGGCGGCATGGGTGGGGCCTCGATCTTTCGGGTGCGCGTGGGCGATCCCAACATCAATGTCATCTTCGAAACCCTGACCGGGGAAGGCAGCCGCTTCGCCATGGCGCAAAAATACATCCCGGAGATCAGCGCGGGCGACAAACGCATCCTGCTGATAGACGGCAAACCCGTACCTTACGCCCTGGCGCGCATACCGCCACCGGGTGAAACCAGAGGCAATCTCGCCGTGGGAGGGCGCGGGGTGGGCGTGCCGCTTTCCGAACGCGATCAGTGGATTGCGGGCCAGGTGGGCCCGGAACTGCAAAGACGAGGGCTGGTTTTTGCGGGGCTTGACGTGATTGGGGACTATCTCACCGAAATCAACGTCACCAGCCCAACCTGTATACGCGAGTTAGACCAGCAGTTCGGCCTCAATATCAGCGCCCTGCTGTTGGATTGCATCGAGGAGAAGCTTCAGAAATGACCCCTGCTCCGGCAATCGCACTGACGCTGGTGATCTCCTGTTCCCTTGTCCTGAGCGGCTGCAAACAATCCTATCCCGCCTACAACACCCGCTTTGCGGCCTTCGGCACCCTGATCGATCTGAGCATCATCGACGTGGAACCGGCAAAGGCCGAAAGAGTCAGCGACGCCATCCGGGCGGATTTCGAATATATGAACACCGCCTGGCATCCCTGGAACCCGGGCCCGCTGGAACGTGTCAACGAACTGCTGCCCAGCCAACAACCATTCTCCGTGCCTCCTTCCGTCCAGCCACTGATCGAACGCGCCCAGGAACTTTCCAGCAAAAGTGGCGGCCTCTTCAACCCTGCGACGGGCAAACTGACCGAACTCTGGGGGTTTCATGTGGAGAATCCGGAATGCAAACCGCCGCCTTCCCGCCAAACCATCGCCGAGCTGGTGAAAGCGGACCCACAGATGAGCGACCTGCACATGCAAGGAATCCAGTTACGCTCCGATAACCCTGCAGTAAAGATCGACTTCGGGGCATTCGCGATAGGCTACAGCATCGACCTGGCGATAGAACATCTTCGAGAACTGGGTGTCAACAATGCCATCGTCAATGCCGGGGGCAATCTGCGTGCAATCGGCGATCGAGACGGACATCCCTGGCGCGTTGTCATACGCCGCCCCAGCGGCACCGGCGTATTTGCAACCATCAACGTGCAGGGCGACGAAAGCGTGTTTACGTCCGGCGACTATGAACGCAATTTTGTATACAAAGGACACCATTACCACCATATCATCGATCCCAGGACCGGTTACCCCGGACAGGGTACGCGCTCGGTTACCGTACTCCACACGGACGCAGCCACGGCCGGCGCCGCGGCAACGGCGCTCTTCGTAGCCGGCGCCAAGCACTGGCACTCGGTAGCCAAAGCCATGGGTATCCGCTATGTACTGCTGGTCGACAGTGCCGACACCCTGCACATGAACCCCGCCATGGCCAAACGGATCAGGCTGATGGAACGGGACCAGAATATCGAGCTCAGCCCGCCTTTGATAGAAACCAAATCGAACTCGTCAGGATAGACACGTAAATTCCCATGCAGCTTGTCTATCGAATAGACGTCAACGAAAGACTCGGCCTGACCCTGGTCCTCGCGATCGGCATGCATGCAATGGCAATCTGGGGAATCAGCTTCGAATTCGAGCGCCCGTCGCCGAGTCGCTCCGACTCTAGTCTGGAAATCATAGTGGTGCGAAATACCCGTGACCCGGAAGCGGTCGAAAAACCCGAGTTTCTGGCCCAGACAAGCCAGCAAGGAAGCAGCAACAGCGTCGTAAAAACCAGACCCAAAGTCGCCGCGCCCGGGTTGCCGGTCCCCACGCCGAGTGACATGGCAAACCCCCCCGCAAGGATTCCCCAGGTCACCGAGCGCCCCCGCGAACCGCACAGGAAGGTCATTACGCAAAAGAGTGCACCCAGAAAACGGGCTGCGGACCCGCCGGAACCCAAACCCCCGGAAAAGAAGATCCTCCCCAGCGCCGCCCAGATTCTGGCCAGCAGCAGTCAGGAAATCGCCCGCATAACCGCAGCCCTTGACCTCAAGACCGAGGCTTACTCCCAACGCCCCAGGCGCCGGCACATCAGCGCGAGCACCCAGGAATACAAATACGCGGCCTATCTCGAAGCCTGGAGGAAAAAGATAGAACGCATCGGCAACCTCAATTACCCGGACCAAGCCAAACGCAGAAAACTGTACGGCAATCTGGTCCTGCACGTGGCCGTGAAGGCGGACGGGAGTGTGGAGCGCATCAGCATCCGAAAGTCCTCCGGCTACAAGATCCTGGACGACGCGGCTATAAGCATCGTCAGGCTGGCCGCCCCGTTCGCTCCGTTTCCCAGGGAAATCCGGGAAGAAACAGACATTCTCGACATCACCCGCACCTGGCAGTTCCTGAACAACAACCGGCTCGGTTGGAAATGAGGCAAGAGAGAGCTTGCAGCCGACCCGCAGGGATCGGATACTATCGCCATGCGCATCGAGTCGAACCTGACCAATCACTTTCTGATCGCCATGCCGGGTCTTCAGGATCCCAATTTTTATCGCACGGTCACCTACATTTGCGAACATAACGATCAGGGGGCCATGGGCATAGTGATCAACCGGCCCATGAGTATTCAGCTGGGAGAGATCCTCGGGCAGATGGAGATCCCGGCCAAACCAGGGGCCGTGAATCAACGCGTATTCGTGGGCGGACCGGTACAGGTAGACCGGGGGTTCGTTTTGCATCCGTCGGAGCGGCACTGGGATTCAACCCTCGAAATCACCCCCGAGATCAGCGTCACCACATCCCGCGACATTCTCGAGGCCATGGCCGCCGACGAGGGTCCGAATCTGAGTCTGATCGCGCTCGGTTATGCGGGCTGGGGAGGCCAACAGCTGGAAGACGAAATGGCCGCCAACGCCTGGCTCAGCGGTCCGGCGGATCTGGACATCATTTTTCGGCGGCCCGCGAAAGAACGTTGGGAAGCCGCAGCCCGGCTGCTGGGCGTGGATCTGAACCTGATGTCCGGTGATGCGGGTCACGCCTGACGCCAATCACCGGCTGGGTTAGACTCGAACCATGACGCACCGGTTGCTCGGTTTCGATTACGGCCCGCGCAAGATCGGCATTGCCGTCGGTCAGACCCTGACCGGCACCGCCTCGCCGCTGCAGACCCTGCGCGCCGTCAAGGGAAAACCGGACTGGGAGAGTATCAACGGGTTGATCGAAACCTGGCAGCCCGATGCCCTGGTCGTGGGTCTTCCTTACAACATGGATGACACCGAGTCAGAGCTGGCACCTCGCGCCAAGCGCTTCGCGCGCCAGCTCGAAGGCCGCTACCGACGCAAGGTATACTTGGTCGATGAACGTCTGACCTCCCGCGAGGCACGTCGAGCGGTGCCGGGCAAGATAAAAAAAATCGAAACCCTGGATGCACTTGCGGCAAAACTGATCCTGGAAACCTGGTTAAGTGAGCACAAACAAGACATACATGGGGCCGGATGAGATTCGGGCGTTCATCGAGGCGATGGCGTCTGACCTGGCTAAGTACCTGGCGAGGGCGGGGGTCGAGAAACCCATTATGGTCGGCATCCGCACCGGCGGCGTATGGCTGGCGGAACGCCTGCATGGGCTCCTGGAACTGGAGGAACCCTTGGGCACCCTGGATATCTCCTTTTACCGTGACGACTTCACCCGCATCGGCTTGAATCCGGAGGTGCACCCGTCCAACCTTCCCGTGCCGGTGGGCGATCGGCACATCATTCTGGTAGATGACGTGCTGCATACCGGGCGCACCATCCGCGCCGCACTCAATGAAATCTTCGACTACGGCCGGCCGACGTCGGTCGTATTGGCGGCCCTGGTGGAGCGAAGCGGTCACGAACTGCCCATTCAGGCCGACGTCGTCGCCATACGCCCGGACCTCGAAGCGGGGGAACATATCACCCTCACCGGCCCAGAACCCCTGGGACTGGTGATCGGACGCGCCTCAAACCGCGTATCCCGGGAACACGAACAGCAGGCAGGCAAGACGTGAGCATGGCCCGGCGGGACATCCAGCTTGATGAAGAAGGCAGACTCAGGCACTTTTTGACCATCGAAGGGCTTGATCAGCCGCTGCTGACGGAGATCCTGGACAAGGCCGAAGGCTTCATCGGCGTGTCCCAACAGGCCATCAAGAAAGTGCCCCTGTGCCGCGGCAAAATCATCACCAATCTGTTTTTTGAAACCAGCACCAGGACCCGGACCACCTTCGAGCTCGCCGCCAAGCGCCTGTCGGCCGACGTCCTCAGCCTCAATATCAGCACCTCCGCAACAACCAAGGGCGAAACCCTGCTCGACACGCTGCGCAACCTCGAAGCCATGCACTGCGATATGTTCGTGGTGCGCCACGCCGACAGTGGGGCGGCCCATTTCATCGCCCAACACAGCGCGCCGCACGTCAGCGTCATAAACGCCGGCGACGGGCGTCATGCCCATCCCACCCAGGCGATGCTGGATATGCTCACCATCCGGCGGATAAAGGGAGAATTCGTCAAACTGCGGGTGGCTATCGTCGGTGATATCCTCAATTCCCGGGTTGCCCGCTCCCAGATTCATGCCCTCAACACCCTGGGCACCTCGGAGGTGCGGGTTATTGCCCCCTATACCCTGCTACCGGCGGAGTCCCGCTCCCTGGGGGTACATGTTTACCATGATCTTCAGGAGGGCATCCGTGACGTGGACGTGGTGATTATGCTGCGCCTGCAACGGGAGCGTATGCGTGGGGCGATGCTGCCCAGCGAGCATGAATACTTCCAGCTTTACGGTCTCACCGAACAGCGTCTGCGCGCCGCGAAACCGGACGTCATCGTCATGCACCCAGGTCCGATCAACCGCGGCGTAGAGATGGACTCCCAGGTGGCCGACGGCCCCCGCTCCGTGATCCTGCAACAGGTCAGCCACGGTATCGCCGTGCGGATGGCGGTCATGTCCATGTGCATAGGCACTCAGAACGCCCGCATTGCGAGACGGGAAGCAAGCGTTTCAGGTTTAAACCCATGACGAACGCCAGCAGCATCAGTATTCAAAACGGCCGGCTCGTCGATCCAGCTAACGGCATAGACGAGCCACGCGACCTGCATATCGCGGCTGGCAAAGTCCTGGCTACTGGCAGCCCCCCCGAGGGATTCCAGCCTGATCTCAGGATAGACGCCAGCGGCCAGGTGGTCTGCCCGGGGCTTGTGGACCTGTGCGCCCGGCTGCGGGAACCCGGGGAGGAGCACAAGGCGACCATCGCCAGTGAAAGCGCTGCCGCGGCCGGCGCCGGAATCACCACCCTGTGCTGCCCACCGGACACCGATCCCATTGTCGACACCCCGGCGGTAGCGGAGCTGATCCGGCGCAAGGCCTTGCAGGCGGGGCTGGCCCGGGTACTACCCATGGGCGCACTGACCCGGGGCCTCAAAGGGGAACAGCTGAGTGAAATGGCTGCCCTCAAGCAGGCCGGCTGTCATGTGATGAGCAACGGCGCCAGGCCCCTGCACAGCACATTGGTTGAACGCAGGGCCCTGGAATACGCAACGACGTTCGGCCTGACCTGTTTCCTGAACCCCGAGGACCTGTCGCTGCGCGACCAGGGCTGCGCCCATGAGGGGGCGGTCGGCTGTCGATTGGGGCTGCCCGGCATCCCGGTAGCTGCCGAAACCGTGGCCGTGGCCCGGGATCTGGCGCTGATCGAGCAAACCCGGGCAAGCATCCATTTCCGGGGATTGTCAACGGCCGCCGCGGTACGCATGCTGCGCCGCGCCCACAAGGAGCAATTGCGAGTCACTGCGGATGTCAGCGCCCATCAACTCCATCTCACCGAAATGGATCTGGATGGCTTCAACAGCAACTGCCACGTAGAACCACCGCTGCGCTCCCTGACTGACCGGGATGCGTTGCGCCAGGCCCTGGCAGACGGCGTCATCTCCGCCGTCTGTTCCGATCACCAGCCCCATGAGCCGGATGCTAAACAGGCCCCTTTCCCGGCCACCGCCCCCGGTATTTCGGCCTTGGAGACCCTGCTCCCGCTGACCCTGAAACTGGTCTCGGAAGGGGTCATGCCGATGGCCGATGCCCTTGCGCGGCTGACCATCGGACCGGCTCGAATACTCGGCCTGGAGGTGGGCAGGCTGAATGTGGGAAACACTGCCGACGTATGCGTGTTCGACCCGAATCGCACTTGGCGGCTGGATCCCGAAAAAATGCTGAGCCAGGGCCACAACACCCCCTTCGCAGGTTGGGAGTTCAGTGCTCGAGTCACCTGCACGCTGCTGGCCGGGCGGGTCGTTTACCGGCAACCAGATCGGTGAGCGCTGGTCGGCTCAACGGCGATGGATAAAAGACCCCATCGCGACACCATCTTCCTGGAGGAGGCTGAAGTACTCGACCACGAAGCCTTCGAGGGAGATCAGTACACCCTGCGGATCAGGGCACCGGAATGCGCCGCTCATGCCCGCCCGGGCGCGTTTGTCCATCTGCAATGCGATCGACTGCGACCCCTGCGCCGCCCCTTGTCTATCATGCGGGCCTCCGGGGATGAGGGCTGGGTAGATTTTCTCTACAAGGCCGTGGGGGACGGCACCCGCCTGCTGGCGGAGCGCAAACCCGGGGAGCACATCAGCGCACTGGGGCCTATCGGCCGGCCATTCCAGACACACCCGGATCGGTCGCGGCCATTGCTGATCGGGGGAGGCGTGGGGATGCCACCCATGATCTTTCTCGCCGACGCGCTGCGCCGGCAAGCCAGCTTCCGCCCCTTTGCCATCCTCGGTTCTGAGGTGCCGTTCCCGTTCAAGGCGCGACCGTCGCAGATCCTGGTGCCCGGGATACCCGATGGCACCATCGCGGCCATGCCCTTGCTGGACGACTGGCAGGTTCCCAGCCGCCTGGCCAGCCTCCAGGGTTATCCAGGCTGTTTTCAGGGTTTCGTAACGGACCTGGCGGGGCGCTGGATCGAGACTCTGGACAGTCAACAACGCCGGGAGGTGGAGGTTTTCGCCTGTGGACCCCATCCCATGCTGGAAGCTGTGGCGAAACTGGCCGCCGACTACGGGTTACCCTGTCAGGTTTCCCTGGAAGAATTCATGGCATGCGGCGTGGGTGGCTGCGCCGGATGTACGGTGCAGGTCACGACACCGGACGGACCGGCGATGCAGCGCGTGTGCGTGGACGGTCCCGTGTTCGATGCAACCCGGGTGTTTCCTACATAAAAGCATCCTTACTGGACGCCTTCGCCTTGGCATCCGCCTTGGTGATCAGTCCTTTCTGTACCAATTCTTTGAGGTGTTGATCCAGGGTCTGCATACCCACCGCCTGTCCGGTTTGAATGGCGGAATACATCTGGGCAACCTTGTCTTCGCGGATGAGGTTACGGATAGCCGGGGTACCGACCATGATCTCCCAGGCCGCGGTACGGCCACCTCCGACCTTTTTCAGCAATGTCTGAGCGATAACGGCGCGCAACGACTCCGACAACATGGAACGTACCATGCTCTTCTCTGCCGCGGGAAAGACATCGATAATGCGATCGATGGTCTTGGCGGCGGAGCTCGTATGCAGGGTTCCGAACACCAGGTGGCCGGTTTCCGCCGCCGTAAGGGCCAGTCGTATGGTCTCGAGATCCCGCATTTCGCCCACTAGAATGATATCCGGGTCTTCGCGCAGCGCCGAACGCAGAGCCTCGTTGAAACCCAGGGTGTCCCGGTGAATTTCACGTTGGTTAATCAGGCATTTCTTACTCGTGTGGACAAATTCAATGGGGTCTTCAATGGTCAGGATATGAGCGTAGTCGTTGTCGTTCTTGTAGTCCATCATCGCAGCCAGGGTGGTCGACTTGCCAGACCCGGTCGGACCGGTCACCAGCACCATCCCGCGGGGTACGTCCACGATGTCCTTGAAGGTGGCCGGGCAATTCAGGTCTTCCAGTGTCAGCACCTTCGAAGGAACGGTTCGGAATACGGCACTCGCACCCCGGTTCTGATTGAAGGCGTTTACGCGAAAGCGCGCCAGACCCGGTATCTCGAACGAGAAATCGGTCTCCCAGAACTCTTCGAAGTCCTTGCGTTGCTTGTCATTCATGATGTCGTAGACCAACCCATGAACCAGCTTGTGTTCCAGCACCGGCACGTTGATCCGGCGTATGTCGCCGTCAACTCGTATCATGGGCGGCAGACCTGCCGACAGGTGCAGGTCCGAGGCATTGTGTTTTACGCTGAAGGCCAGGAGTTCAGCTATATCCATTTAGTACCTCCACAAGGAAAACCAAGAGAAACGCCGAGTACAGGGTCAGCCGCGATGGAAAAGGTTGATCGCGGACAGCAGATGCGATCACGGCCCGCTGGATACCCGGTAAATTCAGGTCTCGCCCTATGCTTTTCCACCGAATTTCTTTATCTTATCGTCACGACCGATTGGAACTGGAATAATAATTCTAATCAGTGGTCTCGGGCAATCGCCGTCTGTGAACGCCGGCTTGCCGGCGCAGGCCGACTTAGGGCTCGCGCCAAAATAAATTTACATTTATGGGCGTCGAGGCGCCCGTCTGACAAGGCGTAACAACGCAG
>JAUXGQ010000437.1 GCA_030621975.1 Gammaproteobacteria bacterium
AACGCGAGGTACGGTTGGCGAACAACGACTCAAACAGCTGCACGTTAGTGGTGACGATCAGCGGCGCGTCCCAGTTTTCACTGGCCAGACGGGAACGGACGGTTTCTTTATCGGGGTCGAAGTTGGAGTGATGTTCGAGGATCAACTCATCCACGGCGACATCACAGCCTTCGAACACTTCGCGGAAGGTTTGGGCGGTCTGCTCGATGATGCTGGTGAAGGGGATGGCGTAGATCACCCGTTCCAGGTCGTTGCGGGCGGCATGGCGCAGGGCGAAAGCCAGAGACGAAAGGGTTTTGCCTCCCCCGGTGGGTACCGTGAGGGAGTAGAGACCGGGTACTCCCTCCGAGGACCGGAGGCAGGCATCCAGCACGTTGGCACGCGCCTCGGCGACCGGACCGGCATGGTTTGCGAACCGGCTGGAAATGTAGTCAGAAAGGTGTTGATTCAGATGGTTAAAATCCACCAGTGTGTCAGGCCGCTCCGCCGCCTGGGCTGGATTCATGAAAGACTCGGTGGCAAGAAAATCTGCGTCCACCAGGCAAGAGAAGAGCATACGGGTGGCGAAACCCAGGTTGAACGCCTTTTCAGAATAGGTGGCGCCGCAAATCGCCGGCATTGCCAGGCTGGGTGGTTTCAGCAACTCTTCAGGAGCGTTATTTTCCCAAACCGGAACGGTCTTCTGTAACCGACTCTTCAGGCAGGCGCCGGAGGCCAACCCATCCAGCAAGCCCGCGTGGTGTCCCGCTATCGGGTAGGCAAGGAGTGCGCCTAACGGCGGCGGTAGGCTGGTCATGGCATGTTGGGCGCCGGCGGAGGTATGGTCGACTCTTCGCTGGATTTCGCTGGTATGCGCATCTTCTCCTGCGGCTGCCGACCGTTTCAGGTAGTCCTGAAAATCGTCGGAAAATTTCCCCAAGTCATGCCAATAGCCTGCCAGCCGACCGAGATTTCCCCAAATCCCTTCATATTCACTAGATTGCCCGAACGCTTTTCCGCAAAACTTCGAACAGAGCGAAGCGACACGCTCAAGATGTCCTGCATCGGAAAGCAATGGTTCCCAGGATGAGGTGTCAGTTGGGTTCGATGGATCTGAATGGGCGTATCTAGTCATGCTTCTTTTTTTGTTCCTTCTGTCCCAAGACTAACAGCCCCACAGGCTCAAACGGTGAGCCTCTAAGCGTCTATTTTTTCGGAACTATACAGCGCCTTTTCAGATCCATTGCCAAGTCACTGATGTCGGGTGTTTCTGGAGGAAACGTCGGCGGCAGGGAAGCCGCCGTCGAGCCTACAGGGATGTATTAACGGCGGTTTCCGGAAGAAATACCCGACATCAGGGACGATCTTACCAAGCGATGAATAGTTACGATTCGAGTTAAGAATGTAGGTTTGTTTTAGCTCGCTTCCTACTGATTTTCCAAGTTAACACCTGCTTATTGGCGCGCCCTAACCCAACATCTGTTGCTAATACTTCTCCAGAAGCTCCATCCGCAAGCGTCCTTCGGGCAGCCCGTGCCGCAACAACTCCTCGTGCAGCGGATGCTCCGCACCCACCGGAATGGACATGTACAGATCCACCCCGCTCAGATCCGGGTGGTCGGTCCAGAGCGGTCGCAGGGCCTTCGCGGTGCGTTTTCCCAATGATCCCTTGCCGTCGCGCAGGTGCAGCGGCGTATAGTGAAAGCTGTCCAGACCGTCGACCCAGGCTCGACAATAGTTCTCCATGTAGTGGCCACCGGGCTTTTCCACGACCCAGTACAGGTGTAACGGTTGTTCCAGTTCGAGCGCAATGGCGTGTTCGATCAGGCTCTTGACAGAGGCGAACCCGGTCTCGTAGGCCAGCAATACCATGGGTCTTTTGGACGCCTCATCGAGGGTGAATTCCCCGAAGGGCCCGGTCACCAATACCTTTTTTGAGGTCCGCAAACGCGAGAATACGTACTTGGGAAAGGGGTCCCCCTTGCGCCGCCGAAAGTGCACCTGCAACAGCCTTCCACTGCACGGACAACTGGCGATGGATTTGTCCCTTGGCGGAAGGCCGTCGATCTCCAGGGTAACGTACTGGCCGGCCAGGAACCTGAGGGTCTTGCTGCGCGGGGTCCGCAAATGCACTACCATCAGATCGTCCATCAGGCGCTCCAGCTTGACCACCTTGGCGGTCAATTCCTGCAGGGGCACATCCGCGACACCGGACGCCTCCGCGGCTTCGATGACCAGGTCGGTCGCAGCCCTGGCCCGACACATCAAGGTATAGCCCTGGGCTTTTTCGCTTGCGGGGATCCGATAGTCATGAAAGCCGACGTCGCCCAGCTCGCCGGCGACCACCCGCGCCTTGCAGCCCCCGCAGGTGCCGTTCGCGCAATGGTAGGTGAGATGCAGGCCGGCCCGAAGCCCTGCTTCCAGTAAGGTCTCATGCGGCCCGACGAAGAATTCACTGCCGCTGGGAATGACCTTGACCTTGGCACTCATGGGCTGGGCCCGGTCCGCCGAGGGGCTGTGTTGGCCAGAGGGTTTTTCTGCCTGCTGCTTTACTTTGGCCATTGAATCGACACTCGAAGAAAAGTTCGCGGTCTCAAAATGGTTCCTGACCAGGAAATGGTTTCCCTGAAACGTTCTCGCAAGCATAGGAAATTCGACGCCGCTTTTCCAGACACCCGCCAGTATATTCAACTGCCCCGGCGCACCGGGCGAGAAGTTCTTTTGGTATCATTAGCCTATTGGCTGATGCCGTTGCACGCGGCAGGCCACGTCTGTCTCATGATCGACATCCGGGTATACATGCCGGCGGACTACGGTATCATGGTGAATCCGTGCTGGTCTCCCAGTTGTACAAGGAAGGCCTGCTGGAGGCGGTGGCGGTGCCGCAGCTCGCCACCTTCGAGGCCGGCGTGTTGTTCGCGCAGACCGAGGGGATCATCCCCGCGCCGGAATCCAATCATGCGATCAGGGCCGCCGTGGACGAGGCCCTTCGTTGTAAGGAACGCGGTGAGGAGAAAACCATCTTCTTTAACCTGTCCGGGCACGGCCATTTCGATATGGCTTCCTACGACAAATACCTGGCCGGGGACCTGGAGGATTTCGACTATCCCCAGGACGCCATCGAAGAGGCCCTGCAACATCTGCCAAAAGTGGACCTGATTTGACCGAATATGAAAAAACTATTTGTAACGACA
>JAUXGQ010000395.1 GCA_030621975.1 Gammaproteobacteria bacterium
CAGCGACGGCGAGCGGCGCATGACCAACCTGCGCCATCTGGGTGAACTGCTTCAGGCGGCGAGTCAGATCCACCCCGGCATCGAGGAGTTGCTGAAATGGCTTACCCGGGCCATGCGGCTCGCCGACGGCAACAACGAAGATCAGCAGCTTCGCCTGGAGACCGACGAGAAGCTGGTCAAGGTGGTCACCGTCCATAAGAGTAAAGGCCTGCAGTACCCGATCGTGTTTCTGCCCTTCGCGTGGACCGGGCGCCGGATGCTGCAACCGAGGCCGCCTCTGGCGTACCACGAGCAGGGAGGAACGGGGCGGGTGATCGATCTGGGCACGGACCAACTGGCCCAGGCTCACCGGCTGGCCGAGACCGAACGCCTGGCCGAGGACGTGCGGCTCCTTTACGTGGCCCTCACCCGAGCCGAGCATCTGTGTTATCTACCCGTCGCCCCGGTGTCGTTCAAGCGTAACGGCAAGCGCTCCGGACTGCCTGATTCGGCCCTGGGCTGGCTCCTCTACCAGAACGCGGCGGCCGGTAACGGGGACGTCGAACAGCTGGCCGAGACGGTTCTCGAGATGGACGACGACGGGTTGCAACGCCCCTGGCGGCAGCTCGCGGAGACCAGTGCGGGGTCCCTGCTCGTCACGCCCGTGCCAACCGAGCCCGGGAATACCCTGACGCCGGAGCCCCTGGACCCAGAGCGCGCCGGTGCGGCACGCACCTTTGCAGGACCTGTCCCGGCTACCTGGGAGGTGACCAGCTACTCGCGCCTGAGCGCCGGGCGTCATTTCCTGCCCCCGGCCGTCGACCTGGACCTGCTGGGTGAATCGGAGAGCGGTGAAGACGGAAGCCACCTCAGGGGCGATCGCGAACCGAGGAGCGTCTTCAGCTTCCCCCGGGGGCGCGAGGCGGGCAACCTGATCCATGGACTCATGGAGCGCCTGGACTTCCCCACTGCCGATGGCGAGGCGCTGGCCACGGAGATCGACCGGCAACTGCAGCATTATGGTTTCGAGCGGGAGTGGCAGTCCGTGGTCGAAACCCTGGTGGGCAAGATCCTGGATACCCGCCTGGGGGATGAGAACGGCTTCTGTCTGCGCGACGTCCGGGCGACCAACCGCCTCATCGAACTCGAGTTCCACTTCCGGGTCGATTCGCTGGAGGCTGGACCCTTGAACCGGTTTCTCCGGGACTACTGGGGAGCGGGCGCCCCGCCGGCGCCCCTGGATTTCGACCGGGTAAAGGGCTTCATGACCGGCTTCATCGACCTCATCGTCGAACAAAGCGGGCGCTATTATGTCATCGATTACAAATCGAACCATCTCGGCAACAGTGCCTCCGATTATGGCTGCGACGCCCTGGCCAGGGCCATGTTGGAGCACCGATACGATCTCCAGTACCTGATTTATGTGGTGGCGCTGCATCGCTATCTCCGATACCGGGTCCCGGACTACGACTATGACAGCCATTTCGGTGGTGTCTTTTACCTGTTCGTGCGAGGGATGGAAGGCGCTTCCGATTCCCAGAACGGTGTATTTCGGGACCGCCCGGCACGGCTTGCCCTGGAGGCGCTGGACAGCCTGCTCCTGAACCGGGACGAGGAGACCACCACACTAAATGCTTGAAAAGATCCGACAGGCGGCCGCCTTCGACCTGGTCCGCCCCATCGACCTCGCCTTTGCCCGCTTTATGTCGGCACAGGACAGGGCCGGAGACGCGGTCGTTCTGGGGGCCTGTCTGGCAAGCCAGCAATCGGGCGATGGCCATGTCTGCGTAGACCTGACCCAGGTGGCGGGCAGGCCCCTGTTCGGGACCGATCAGCACGATGCCTGCCCCACCATTGTTGCCCCCGGGTTCCAGGCCTGGGAAACAGACCTCCGGGGCTCAGACCTGGTGGGACGACCCGGCGAGACGGCACCTTTGATTCTGGATGAGGGCGGACGCCTTTACCTGGCCAAGTACTGGCAGTATGAGTCGCGCCTCGCCGCAGCACTCAGGGCACGCGCCCTGGGTGAGGTCGGGAACATAGATCCCGATCGCCTCAAGGCGTCCCTGGACCGGTATTTTCCCGAGACGGAAACGGATGGTGTCGATTGGCAGAAGGTGGCGGCGGCGGTCGCCGCTTTGAAGCCTTTGGCGGTCATCTCCGGCGGACCGGGTACGGGCAAGACGACCACCGTCACCCGTATCCTGGCCCTGCTGCTGGAGCAGGCGCCGGAGCGCCCCCCACGCATTGCCCTGGCCGCCCCCACCGGCAAGGCCGCCGCCAGGTTGAGTCAGTCCATCCGCCATGCCAAGGAGATGGGAGAGAGGGCACTGACAGGGGACAATCCGGTCCGCGACCGGATCCCGGAGCAGGCCGCGACCCTGCACAGGTTACTGAGGCTCGGGGCGGGACGTGCACGCCCCTATTATCATGCGGACAACCCCCTTCCGCTGGACCTGCTGGTGCTGGACGAGGCCTCCATGGTAGACCTGCCGTTGATGGCAAAGCTGGTGGACGCCCTGCCCTCCCGGTCAAGGCTGATCCTGCTGGGTGACCGGGACCAGCTTTTCAGCGTCGAAGCGGGGAAGGTGCTGGGGGACCTGTGCGACGCCGGCGCCTCGCACGGCTATTCGGAGGATTTCCTCAGGTTGCTCCAGCAGGTCACGGGCTTTCGTCTGGGGTTACCCGAGGAGTCCGTAAGCCACCCCATCGGCGACTGTATCGCCATCTTGAAGAAGAGCCACCGGTTCGATTCCGGCAGCGGCATCGGCACCCTCGCCAACGCCGTCAACCTTGGCAAGGGGGAGGCGTCTGTGCGCATCCTGCGCTCGGAGAACTATCCGGAGGTCTCTTGGCAGACCGGTCGCGGCCCCGGATTGACTGCCCGCCTCGCGACTTGCGCGGTTGCGGGCTACCGGGATTACCTTAACGCCGGCACACCGGAAGACGCACTGCAATGTTTCGAGCAATACCGGCTGCTCTGTGCGATCCGTGGCGGCCCTTTCGGCGTCGATCGGCTCAACCGGCTGGTTGAAGACGCCCTGCGGGAGCAAGGCCTGATCCGGACGGGAGAACCCTGGTACCCCGGCCGACCGATCATGATCACGCGAAACGACTACACACTGCATCTGTTCAACGGGGATGTGGGGCTCATCCTGCCCGACCCGGACTCGAGCCGGCGCTTGAGGGCGTTTTTCTTTCACCCCGAGGCGTCCTCACCGGCCGGCCGCCGCGGCCCGCGGCTTAAGAAAATCCTGCCCAGCCGCCTGCCGGCCCATGAGACGGTATATGCCATGACCGTACACAAGAGCCAGGGTTCGGAGTTTCAACACGTCGACCTTGTCCTTCCGGACGAACCATCTCCCGTGCTTACCCGAGAACTCGTCTACACCGGGATTACCCGGGCTCGAAAACGGGTACGCCTGTGGGGAAAGGAAGAGATACTGCTGCGCGCCATCGCAACCCGGGTCGAGCGCGCCTCAGGGCTGAGGGAGGCC
>JAUXGQ010000496.1 GCA_030621975.1 Gammaproteobacteria bacterium
CGACTGGACCACCTTGATCTCCCTGGAGACCTGCTCGCCGAGCAGATAAAAGGCCACCGCATCCTGGCCGAACATGGGTTCTGCCATGGCGTCCACCGTCTCGGGCAGCCGCTTCAGCACCTCCGCATTGGGGATGTGGATCCTGCGGTGCCGTGTCCCGTAACGGGCCGCTACCTGATCGGAGTACTCGAACTCGCTGCCCGTCTCCTCCGGGGTATCCTCGAATCCAACCGAGAATGTACGCAGATCCGAGACGCCCGCTTCCGCCAGCAGGGCTACCAACAGGCTGGAGTCCAGCCCCCCGGACAACAACACCCCCACCGGAACATCCGCCACTTCGTTGCGTTTGCGCACCGCCGCACGCAGCGCCTCGTGAACAGCCTCCAACCATTGGTCGTCGCTCCTGGGCTGCTCGGGACGGGTCGCCGGAAAACGCCAGTAACGGCGGAGTTTCTGTTCCCCGACCCCCGTGACCAGCAGGCTGTGCCCGGGGGCGAGCTTGCGCACGCCCCGCATGATGGTGCGCGGCGCCGGTACTACGCCGTGCAGGGTGAACTGGTGATGCAGGGCGATGGCGTCGATACCGGTATCGACGCCCCCCGCGGCCAGCAGCGCCTGGGGGGTGGATGCAAAGCGAAAGCGGTGCGCGTCGAAACTGTAGTAGAGGGGCTTGATCCCCAGCCGGTCACGGGCCAGGTACAGGGTCTTGTGCCGCATATCCCAGAGCGCAAAGGCGAACATGCCCTGCATATGCTCGACACAGTCCTCGCCCCAGGCCGCCCAGGCCTTGAGAATGACCTCGCCATCACCGTCGGAGAAAAAATGATGCCCCTTGCCGCGCAGGCGCTCCCGCAATTCCCGATAGTTGTAGACGGTCCCGTTGAAAACCAGTGCCAGGCCCAGTTCCTGGTCCACCAGAGGCTGATCGGAGCGTGAAGAAAGGTCGATGATGGCCAGGCGACGGTGGCCAAAAGCCAGGGCGCCGTCACTGAAGCTGCCTCCATGGTCCGGCCCACGACGTTCCAGGGAAGCGGACATGCGCTGCAGCGCTCCGAGGTCCGCCGCCCGTCCGTCCGATCTCAATTCACCGCAGATACCGCACATTAGATCATTTCCCCCAACCGCCGCCACCGGGCGTCTCGATGGTCAGCCGGTCACCCGGTTCAAGGTGCAGATGCACCTTTCCCGGCAACTCCTGCCCGCGGCAGCGGTTGCGACCGGGTTTGCCCGGGCCTCCGCCGTCCAATCCCCAGGGACTGTGGCTGCGCCGTTCGGTCAACAGGGAGACCTGGGCCGGGCCCGTAAACTCGAACTCGCGAACCAGACCGTCGCCACCGGGACGACTGCCGCCGCCACCCGAGCGCCGGCGGATCGCATAACGGGTTATGCGCACCGGAAATCTCGACTCCACCACCTCGATCGGCGTGTTCAGGGTGTTGGTCATATGGGTCTGTACGCCGGATAACCCCCCTCCCCGGGCGCCCGCACCCATGCCACCGCCCAGGGTTTCGTAATAGTCCCAGCGATTGCCGGGCTCGTCGCTCCCCATGGCGATATTGTTCATGCTGCCGTGGCTGGCGGCCGGCATCTGTCCCGGAAGGGCCTGAGCCAGGGCACCCATCACCACGTCCACCACCCGGGTGCTGGTCTCCACATTGCCCGCCGCCACGGCAGCCGGGTGCCGGGCATTCAGCAGGCAGCCAAGGGGGGCGTGCAGTCGGATGGGGCGGAAGGTACCGGCACAGGCTGGTGTCTGCTCCGGCATCAGACACCGGAAGACGTAGTAGACGGCTGCGGCGGCGACTGAAATTGGACAGTTGATGTTGCCCGGGACCTGAGGCGCCGTACCGGCGAAATCGGCGTCCACATGCCCGTTCTGGATGCGCAGGCAGACCCGAATGGCGACATCCCGATTCCCCTGACCGTCGTCATCCATAAAATCGGTAAAGCGATATTCACCGTCGGGGATGGCACGCAGGGCATCTATGGCCAGTTTCTCGGCGTACTCGTTCAGCGCCTCGAGTCCGGTGCGAAAACCGCCCAGACCCCGTTCCCCGATCAATTCCGCCAAGCGGGCGCTGCCGGCACGATTGGCGCTCATCTGGGCGGCGATGTCACCCCGGAATTCCGCGGGGTTGCGGCTGGCGGAAGTCAGGGCGTTCAGCAGGGCCTCGTCCATGTGGGAGCCGCGCATCAGATGCACGGGCTCGATCACCCGACCCTCCTGGGCCAGAGAACGGGATATGGGCATGGACCCCGGTGTTTCGCCACCGATGTCCGCATGATGCGCGCGGTTCACCACAAACGCCGTCAACGCTTCCTGCACGAACACCGGTGCGATCAAGGTGACATCGGGCAGATGGGTCCCCCCAAGATAGGGATCGTTCAGGATTACCATGTCACCCGGCGCCCAATGCATCCTGGACACGATGCCGCGCATGGCATAGGCCATGCTCCCAAGGTGTACCGGGATATGCGCCGCCTGGGCACAGAGTTCCCCGTTGCTATCGAAAACCGCGCAGGAATAGTCCAGGCGGTCCCTGATATTCGGGGAAAAGGCCGCACTGCGCAGCACCGCGCCCATCTCCTCACAAAGCGCCTCCATGCGGCTGGAAAAGACACTGAGTTCTATCGGGTTCATCGTAGGAGCCTGTCGGACTTAGGATATTCTACTGCGGAAAAGCGGATATCGGCCGGATTTTCCGATCGATTTCGTCAAATAGAGCCGACTATTCTCCTCAATCGATCAAAAAATCTGACTCGATCCCGCTTTCCCTCGCTACGAACCCCTAAGTCCGACAGGC
>JAUXGQ010000522.1 GCA_030621975.1 Gammaproteobacteria bacterium
AGATCATCCAGACTCTCAGTCGCGCGCTTTTCTATCTTTTTCGCGATCTCCATGGGCGTCAGGGCAAGAATCTCGTAATGGTCGAATCCTTGCAGGTGATCCACTACGTGCAGCAGTGTCAATTGCGCCTGATGCGCCGTGGCCAGAAAGAGCGCGTATTCCACGGCCTTTTCGGAAGTTTCGGAAAAATCCGTGGGGCATAATATTTTCTTGATCTCCATGTTGTTCTCCTCGTCGATTATTTAATCTCAACGGCGTTGCGGTGCTTGACGTCCCGTTGGTCGTACGTAATTGAGAAAATGTTGTTGGCATGGGCATCTGGGCGGGTTAGCCTGTGTCAGGCCCCGGATGTTTGGGCCCCGGGGAGGTAACCACGGGCATCCCTTCCAACCGCCACTCCGGCAACCCGCCATCCAGGCGTCGTGCCGGTATCCCTCGCTTGCGAAGTCGGGCCACGGCATCAAACGCCAGTATACAATGCGGCCCACGGCAGTAGGCCACGATTTCTCGCCCGGTATCGAGTTTATCGAGATGGCCTTCCAACTCGCTCAGCGGAACGTTCACGGCCCCTGGAAGATGGCCGGCCGCATATTCCTCCGGGGGGCGCACATCCAGCACGGTTACAAGGCCTTCGCGCGCCCATTCCAGCAACTCATTGGCCGGTACCGGTTCCAGACTGTCCTTCGCCGTCAGATAGGTCTTCACCAAACGTTCCACATCGGCCAGGCGCCGTTCCGCCACGTCTCGCAAGGCGCTGAGCAGGGCGGATACGTCTTTTCCGCTCAGCCGATAGAAAACATTTTGTCCCTGCTTGCGGGTAGTTACCAATCCGGCCTGCCGCAGTTGCTGCAGGTGTTGGGAGGTATTGGCCACGCTGAGGCCGGAAATCCTGGCCAGGGCGTCCACGCCGCGTTCTCCCTGGGCTAGAAACTCCAGCAATTCGAGCCGGTTGCCGTTGCTCATCGCCTTGGCTACACGGGCGAACTGCCCGAACAGATCCTGTTTGAAATTTCCTGTTGACATATTGGCCTGCTTGGTCTTCAATAATTCAAGCGATCTATTGAGTATGGATATGCTATGTTCGATTATACCTCCCGATCGACGGGGGGCAAGACTGGCAACAGGAGCAGTCTCAACGGGAGTGCTTTGATCCGCTCCCAGCGGCTGCCCGTTCGCCCTGGCTCAGCGTTTAACGCCGGTTGCGGCGACATCGGACAGGAGGTACGCAAGGTGTTGGCGTTACGAAAATACCCGCTAGCGGCATGTCATGAACGCTTTCGTTGAAGGCGGGCCAGCCATCGTCCATGATGCTCGGCCGGCAGCGGCGACCCACCAGGACAGCCTGCCCAGCCGCTATCGCGGGTGGGTCATGGCACTCTGCATGCTTGCCTTTGGCCTCGCCTTCCTGGGATGGTTGAACGAGTCCTGGCTATACCTGTACGAGAGTCCCATCTGGCTCAACCGTTATACCGAATACGCGGTCATCCTTGGTTTCGGTGCGTGGCGTATCGGCGCCGAGACCAACCCTTATACCCGCAAACGCCTTATCATCCTGGTCGCAGTAGTGACCGGATTCTGGTGGCTGGTTCCCTGGCTCGCGCCCAGGTTCGAGCCCTACGTGGGCTATCTCTGGAGCCAACCGGTATTTCCGGCCCTGCACACGCCGGGGACCCTGACCTTTTTCTTGGCGCTGACCCTGGTGTTTCTGTTCGGACGCCGGGTCATCTGCGGTTTCGGTTGTCCTTGCGTGGGCATCCGTGAGACCGTGGGTTTCCCGTTCCGGCGCAAGACCCTGCGCGGTGCATGGGCCTGGCGACTGCGCCACACCAAGTGGTTCTTCTTCGTCTGGTACCTGGGGGTGATGGCGGCGACCCAGTTTCCGCCCAACGCCTGGACGGCGAGCCTGCTGGGGACGTTCGCCCTGGTGATCGGACTGACCTACTTCGGCAGCTTTTTCATTATCCCGGTTACCGGCAACCGTTTCTATTGCCGCTATCTCTGTCCCTACGGCGCCACCTTCGGCCTGCTCAACCATGCGGGCTTCTACGGCATCCACATGGATACGGAGAAGTGCATCGACTGCCGCCGTTGCGAGCAGGCCTGTGACATGGGTATCCCCGTTTGGGGTCAGGGCAAGGCGACCGGAAGGGTGACCGGCCTGGAGGACTGCATGGGCTGCGCCCGCTGCGTGGTCTCCTGCCCCACGGACGCGCTCGCCATCCGCGATGTGCGCAATCTGTTCCGTCCCGCTCTGCGTCAGGACGCCAGTCATCTACTGAAGCGCCGCCCGAACCCTCCGGTGCCGAGGCGCGAGCCCGAGCGGCGTCCGGTCGGAGAACGCCGGGGCGACTGGAAGGCGGTGGAAACGGCGGTATCCATACCGGCTCTGCAGGCACAGGCGGCGCGCTGCCTGGACTGTGGGGTGCCCGGCTGCCGCAACGCCTGCCCGCTGGGCAACCGGATCCCGGACTGGCTTGCCGCCGCGGCCCGTGGCGACTGGAAACAGGCGGGCAGCCTGGTCCATCAGACCTCCCCCCTGCCCGAGGTGTGCGGCCGGATCTGCCCCCAACACAGATTGTGCGAGGGCGCCTGTAGCCGCGGC
>JAUXGQ010000179.1 GCA_030621975.1 Gammaproteobacteria bacterium
GACATGGCTACGATCCGACTTGTTAATTGACTGGCTCCAGGGTGAAGGGCCGCTCCAGGAGCCGGTCGCCTCCCAGATCCGTGAAGGTATTCAGGATTATCTGAACGGTGCCGGTAGTCTCGAATCATGCCTGAAATTACCCAGAGTTAGCCGGTATAAAACACTGCTCAGGCAACGTGATGCACACCTGGTCACGGCAGCAGCCGGCTATATTCCACCCGCCCTTATCGAACAGCTCAAGACGGGCGGACGGCTGGTTATCCCGGTAGGACAACCTTACAGTCACCAGGAGCTCATCCTGGTGGAAAAAGATCCCCAGGGTGAAATCCATACCCGGGATATTCTCGGTGTCGTCTTCGTTCCCATGGTGGATACCAACCCGCCCGCTGAGCGATGACTGACACCTGATTCGCGCCGCGACGAACGGCAACTATGCCCTGGGTGGTTTACAATTCCAGGCGCAAGTTGTCGCCGCATCCGTCCGTTTCCTTGGCGACAATTACAGCGCTATGCCGGTGTTCGGTCTCCCTGTGGATCGCAGTGGAGGCATTGCTTGAAAGGCGACGTCGTATTCACCGCTGCGCGCCGATGATTTGCGGGGGTTGGATGTCGAATGATCCCAAACAGGCGGGATGCGCTTTCGCTCTCCCGCCCTACGCGTTTTTTCGTGTTTTCCGTGGTTAATATTCCCAGAGGTTGGGAACGAGGCTAAAAATCTTGTGAATCCTTACCCAATTCCATAGCGCGGGTGGCGGGTTGTAATCGTTTGAATAACGTGTCGTTACGGCCTATACTCTTACTTAACGTTCGTTAATGTTGGTCTGTGTAGCTATGCAAAACGCCGAATCACGTGATACACGTGTATACATACTTGAGAAAGCAATCCCGATGTTCGCTGCACGCGGATACAGCGGGGTATCCATGCGCCATATTTCGCAAGCCGTCGGCATCAGCGCAGCGGCCCTATACCACCACTTTCCCGATAAGGAAAACCTCTATCTTGAGGCGATGGCCCATGCCTTCACAGATAAGGCGGCAGGCATTACCGCGGCTCTTGAGGGCAGTGGCACATCATTGGAGCGCCTCGAACGTTTCGTCGACAGTTTTACCGGGCTCATGGGGGACGACCCGGACTTCAGGGCATTGCTGCAGCGGGAACTGCTCGATGGCGATGAGATACGGTTGAAGCTGGTGGCGGAGCGGGTGTTCCTTGGCCCGTTCCAGGCGATGACAGCCCTGGCTGAAGAACTCGCCCCCGAATGTGACCCGCATATGCTGGCCATCTCCATGGCTGGGCTGGTGCTGTTTCATTTTGAGACCGCGCCGGTGCGCCGCTTCCTGCCGGGTGGGCGGCCCGAGCATAATGATCCGAAAATTATTGCTCGGCATGTAACGCGACTCTTGTCCAGGGCATTCGGAGACGGCTGATGCGTTCGGTTGGCCAGGCTCAACTGACCTCCTCCATTGTGCTCGGGTGGGCTTTGATCCTGACCATCGGTGGTTGCCAGGATGATCAGTCAATTCAGGATCCACCAGGCAGGCCCCTGTATACCCACCGTGTATCGATGGCAAAGGTAGAGAAGCGGACGCTTCCTGTTGTCTACCCGGTACCCGGCACGGTGGTTCCAAAGGAGCGGCTGCAGGTGGCGTCACGGGTCACTGGGATCATCGAACGCATCAACGTGGATGAGGGTGATGTCGTTGAGGTGGGCGCCGTTCTGGCCGAGATTGACAATGCTCGAATCGAAGCCGCGATCAGTACTGCCGAGGCGTTACTCTCCGCGGCGTCGGCTGATCTCACGGATGCCGGAGATGATGTCAAACGATTCCAAAAACTGGCAATAACCCAGGCGCTGGCCCTGGATAAATTACGCGATGCCCAGGTCAGACAAACGCAGTCCGAGGCGAGTGTTGCTCAGGCTCGCGCTGAACTGGCAGCGGCAAGGAAAGAGCGGCGTTATACGCGTATTATCAGCCCTGCCCGGGCACAGGTACGGGAGCGCCTACAGGATCCCGGTGATCTTGCAACGGCAGCGACACCCATTTTGCAGCTCGACGTACTGGGCCCGATGGAGCTGGAAATCTTTCTGCCCTCCTCGCGTGTCGGCGCGGTATCCGTAGGGCAAGATGTCGATGTTTATCTCCAATCCGATGACACGCCTTTGCAGGGTAAGGTGGACAAGATCGTCTATTCCGCCGACAGTGTTACCCGCAACTGCAAGATCAAAATCGCTCTTCCAACCGACAGGCGCCTGACTCCGGGGCAGTTTGGCCGAGCCCACATCGTGGTCGGCCAGGCGTCAGCGACCCTCGTACCTGCGAGTGCAGTGACGGACCGGGCTGGAATCGAGGGAGTTTTCGTGGCGGATAAGACGGGCATTGTCCGTTTCCGAAGTGTACGTCTGGGAAAGCCATGGCGGGAATACCGGGAAGTACTCGCCGGTGTCGACAACGGCAAATCGGTGGTCCTCAACCCGTCGGCTCGGCTCCGGGATGGCGACCGGGTAGAGATAACCTGGCCCAATGGAAGCTGACCACCTTAATCTACCGGGTCGTCTGGCCCGTTATTTTGTCGAGTCCCGGCTGACCCTGCTGATGATTCTGACCCTGCTGGGTTTTGGTATGGTCGGTCTTACATTCACCCCCCGGGAAGAGAACCCCCAGATCATTGTTCCGGCGGCGGAGGTCATCCTGGCCCTTCCGGGGGCTTCACCGCTCGAAGTGGAGCATCTGCTGCTCTCCCCTTTGGAGTCCGAACTGGCATCCATCGATGGCGTCAAGCATGTCTATGGTACCGCCCTGGAGGGTCTGGCCAAGGTGACGGTGGAGTTCGAGGTGGGTGAAGACAAGGACGATGCCATGGTGCGCCTCTACGATCACGTGCTGCGTAACCGCCATCGTCTGCCACCGGGCGCGGGGGAGCCCGATATCCAGGCGGTCGATATCGACGATGTACCGGTATTTACCGTCACCCTGGCATCACAGGAATACACCGATCATGAACTGCGGCGCATGGCCGAGCGCATGCTGGAGCGGTTGCGTAGCGTGAAGGGCGTCGGCATTGGCTATGTTGTCGGCGGTTTATCGCGTGAGATACGTATCGAGGTGTTGCCGGAGCAGTTGCAGGCCTTCGGTATCAGCGTCGACCAGCTCGCGGAGGCGGTACGCAACGCCAATGTAGATCAGCCCCTGGGGCTGCGCGTCTACGCGGCTGAAAATCGGGCCTTGCGGGTGGATGGTCTGTTGCACACCGCAGTGCAGGTCGAAAATATTGTGGTCTACAGCGATGGTGCCCGACTGGTCCGGGTCTCGGATCTGGTGCAGGTCATCGATGGTCCGCCCCATGAAAGAGACCAAATGACCCGCTTCGCCTTCGGTCCTGCCGGCCACCGCGCAACGAGTGACAGTGAGCCGGAGATGGCGGCTGTCACGCTGGCGCTGGCCAAGCGAACCGGTGTGAATGCGGTGGTACTCACCGCGGAACTGCGCCGGCGGGTTGCGCAGATGGAGAACGGATTTCTTCCGCCCGGTGTGAATGTCGTCATCACCCGTGACGATGGAGTCAAGGCGGATCGAACCGTAACGCAACTGGTGGAGCACCTGTTCGTCGCCGTCGTCGCAGTCTCTCTGGTCCTGCTGCTGTTTCTCGGCTGGCGGGCCGCACTGATCGTTGCGATCATCATCCCATTGGTCTTTTCCGTGGTGATGGGCGCGGACCTGCTGGCGGGTCCCACCCTGAACCGCATCACGCTCTACGCCCTGATCCTTGGTCTGGGCATGCTGGTGGATGATGCGATTGTGGTGACCGAAAATATCCACCGCCACTTCGACCGCTTGCCTCCGGACGCGGACAAGGCCAGTCGCACCAAGGCTGTGGTGCTCGCCACCCACGAGATCGGCAATCCCACCACGCTCGCCACCTGCATGATCGTCATGGTGTTCCTGTCCCTGACCCTGGTGACCGGCATGCTAGGCCAGTATTTTTTCCCTATTACCTTCAATGTGCCGGTGGCTATGATCGCCTCGCTCATCATCGCCTACTCGATCACTCCCTGGCTAGCCCGGCGCTGGGTACCGACGGCCGTTGGCCATGCCGGTCCGCATGCGGACGAAGCGCTCAGGGGAGCGGAGCCCCAGCATCTGCAGAGGTACTATAGGGCGCTGATCACCCCGTTGTTAAAACAGCGCTGGCTGCGCCGACTGTTCTATCTGCTGGTGACCCTCTTGCTGGTGCTTTCCATGCTGCAACCGGCCTGGCAGTTCTTGCGCCCCCAGGGACTGGCCGGTGCCGTGTCGTACCTCGGTGTGCCTCTGGCTTTTTTGCCCAAGGACAATAAGAACACCTTTCTCGTTCATATCCATCTGCCGGAGACCACGCCGTTGGAGGTCACGGATCGTACGGCGCGGGAGATCGGTGAACTGCTGCAAGCCCATCGTCTGGTGACCAACTACCAGACCTATGTGGGTATCCCCTCCGTGATTGATTTTAACGGCCAGCTCAAGGGCAGTGGCCAGCGCATCGGACCCCAGTACGCAGAAATCCGTGTCAATCTGGTGGATAAGTCTGAACGGGACGTCACGTCCATTGAACTGGTAAAGGCCCTGCGCCCAGCGGTGGAGAAGATCGCCGCCCGTTACCCCGGCGGCATCATGCAGCTGATTGAAGACCCGCCGGGACCGCCGGTGCGGTCCACGGTGCTGGCCGAGGTCTATGGTCCCGACATCAGGATACTGAATGCCTTGGCCTATAAGGTAGCCGACGAATACAGGAAAACCTACGACATGGCGGAGGTCCATGCCAGTGTTCCCTTTGACGTGATGGAGTACCGGTTGCGCATTCTGCGGGACAAGGCAGCCCTGGCCGGTATCGATCCGGCACAGGTATCCAGGGCGCTGACCCGGCTGATGCAGGGTGAAGTGCTGGGCCATATCCATCCGCGGGGAGAGCGGGCGCCCGTACCCATCCGATTGCAGGTACCCCGAACTCAGCGGATCGACCCGGACTTGCTGGAGCGGGCCTTTGTGACCAACCCCGATGGAAAAAAGATCTCGCTGTCGGAACTGGTCGAGGTCGTCGAGGCAACCCAGCGCAAACCCATAAACCACAAGAACGGGGAGCGGGTGCAGTACGTGGGCGGTGAGCTGGCCGCCAGCGCACCGGTCTACGCAGTGCTGGATCTGGACCGGCGTCTCGATGGACTGGAGGTCATGGAAGCGCAACAACTACAGACTGCC
>JAUXGQ010000141.1 GCA_030621975.1 Gammaproteobacteria bacterium
GATATTGCAGTGCAACCTTATCAACTCGGCAACCCAAAGGCAATGGTGATTAGCCCCACCCTTCAGCTGATACCTTAAGAAGGGGGGTGGGGGTAGGTCGGCGAAACCGTCGGCGGCAGAGATGCCGCCGTCGAGCGTACATGGACGTATTCACAGCGTGTTTCGACGCCCTACTCCCACCGCCCAGACCCAGCTGAGACAGAGGGCTAATCGCCAAGGCAATAGACCAGACTTCCCGCCAGGGACGGGTATTCTGGGTCCATCAGGCGGAGCAGTATCCTCCTTTTCCTGGCTCGCCGGGCGGAAGAGACGGGACGGGGATGTACTGCTTGCGAGCCTGGCGGTGGCGATCCCGACCAGTGGTCCCGGCCGGGAAAAAACCATAAAAAAGGCAACTTCTCAAAAACCCGGTGCAAAGGCTGAACAAAAGCCGCTGTAGAAATTGCCCCGGGATATTGAGAAGCTACTAAAAAAAGTTGTTAAGTTTTGCAGACGACGGTCGATATCGCCAGATAGAAACGGCTGACCTTTTCCGGTCAGGACCCGATCAGGGAAGACCGTTGCCCAGTACCGCAACGGTCACTCAGCGTGCGTTATGGGAAGAAGCAGATTCCCAGGCAGCAGCGCGACTCATGCTGCGATTCCCGACCAGTTCAGGAGCCGGTTCCAAGGCACGGATAAACGGAGGTAACCTGGCAATGATCGTTGAACGGCGTTACAGCAAAAGGCACCCGGTGGACTTCGGTGTGAAATTCCGTTACCGCGACATCTGTTCCTGCGCCTCCCAGGCGCTGGATCTTTCGTTGCAGGGGATGAAACTCGCGACAGGGTTCGCATCTCCCCCGGCAGGCGGATTTGTGGAGATCCTGTTCTCCCTGGGGGGGCGCACCTGGACGATTCCGGCAGTGGTTACCCATAGCACGCCTGGCCGCATGGGGGTCATGTTCCGCGAAGCCCAGCCCGGACTCTATCAAGCAATGAGACCGAGAAGCGAAGCCGAGTATTTTTCCACGACAGCCGCACGCGCAACTCATTAGTGAGAAGTCCGGGCTAATCGTACTTGCGGTCTTTCCAGGAACGCACCGCGGCAAAAACTTCAGCCCCTGTGCGCAGAGGCCCGCCGGCATAAGTCTCTGCCGCCTCGATCACCCGCGGGACATCGGCGCGCAGAAAAGGATTGGTCTGCAGTTCCAACTCCAGGAGAGAAGGGACGGTGGGCCGATCGCTGGCGCGGGAGGCTCGGTCCTGCTTCTCCCGCTCCAGGAGCGCCTGATTATCCGGCTCCACCCATTTTGCAAATCCGAGATTGTCCAGCGTGTACTCGTGGGCGCAATAGATTCGGGTTGCCGGGGGAAGCCCGGCGATACGGCTCAGTGACCGGTAGAGATCAGCGGCGGTCCCGTCGAACACCCTGCCGCAACCACCCGTAAACAGTGTATCACCGCAAAAAAGCGCGCCTTCGCCGTAGTACGCAATGTGTCCCGCGGTATGACCCGGTACGTCTATCGCCTTCAATTCGGCATCCATACCGGCGACGGTTGCACGATCGCCCTCGCGCAGGGCGTGAGTTACGGTCGGAATCGACTCCCGCGCCGGTCCGAATACGGGAATTCCCGGAAACACGCCCAGGAGATCCTGCACGCCTCCCGTATGGTCCCAGTGATGGTGGGTTATCAGGATGGCGCCCAATTCCAGCCCGTGGGCTCTCAGGTATTCCAGTACCGGCTCTTCGTCACCCGGATCGACCACGGCAGACACCTGCGCGCCAGGATTGCGCAGTAACCAGATGTAGTTATCGTCAAAGGCTGGAATAGGGGTGATGCTTAACATGGCTAGTCTTCCCGACGAATCAACCGGGGATACTGGTATAATATACCCATCACGCTTTACGGGAAACGGCAGTGGACAGTTGAATGCAGATTTTCAGGATCACGTTTATCAACCAGGGTAAATTATACGAACTCTACGCCGAATCCGTACGCCAGGGGGAGTTCTACGGATTCGTTGAGATCGAAGGACTGGTATTCGAACAAACCAGTTCCGTGGTTATCGATCCTGCCGAAGAGCGTTTGCGCAACGAGTTCAAGGGCGTAAACCGCACGCTGGTGCCCATGCACGCCATTATCCGCATCGACCAGGTGGAGAAGAAGGGTCAGGGGAAAATCGTGGACATCGAAAATAATTCTTCAAATGTCACACCGTTTCCCGGTGCGATTTACGCACCAGAGAAGACACCAGACAAAGACTCCTGAGGGTGCGGCAAACTTTATCCGAAGCGGGAAGAACCCATTCCATGACTCAGATTGCAAACGACAAGGAACTAAGACAAACCCTCGATTCCCTCCCGTTGAGCGACCAACGAACGGTTGGCGGATTAATGGTGAACAATGTACTGAAGCTGGCCAAGGATGCCCGGATCACGCGAGCAGCGCAAGTCGCGATGAATCCGAACAGGCAGGACGCGGAACTGGAAACCGCCTACCGCGACGCGAAGGCTTTCTCGGTCAACTCGTACACGGCCTGTGGTCGTGATGCGGATTGGTTGGCGCAGGCGGAACATTTCGTCGCCGCGGCCACGACAGCCTGCCTGCTGCCCGAGGACCAGCTAAGCGGCGCCGACAACCCGGCTTGGCGGGCCGCCATGCAGGCACGCATGGCGAAAAACTGTGAAATGATCGAAAGCGGCGAAGGGGCCGTGGATAACGAAGCGGCCAGACAATACGCTATTGTCAGTGAGTTTCTGGGCCGAAAAAGTACTTGACCGCGGAAAATATACTGTTTGGGTCAGTGAAGTGCGTAGCGCGCTTTGCTAAAATTAACTTGCAGCGGGTTAACATTCGAGGTAACCGGTCATGACTATGCAGGAAACCATTCGCAGCAAGATACAGCAACGACTCGACCCCATGCACCTGGATGTGGCTGACGAAAGCCACATGCATAACGTCCCCGAAGGTTCCGAATCCCATTTCAAGGTCACAGTGGTCAGCGATCGATTCAACGGGAAAAAGCTCATCGCCCGTCATCGCGTGATCAACGAAATTCTGGCCGACGAGTTGAGAACCGGAATCCATGCCCTGGCGCTGCATACCCTGACGCCGGATGAATGGTTTGAAAAAAGCGGGCGGGTGCCCGCCTCGCCGGAGTGTCTGGGGGGCTCCAAGTCGACACAATAAACCGTCCCGGTTATTCCCATGATCAGATGGCTGCTGGGAGGCCTGGTACAGCTCCTCAATTCTGCGTCGACTATCTGTCGCAACGGTTCTCCAGCCGCCCGGGAAAGTCAATTTACCGTTAACCTTTTAACGAATCGTTGCATAAAAAAATTTACAGTTTGTTCACATCTGCTACATTCGTCGCCCGAATTTTGCCCCTCCCCGAGCATATTCCGGTTAGATTCGCGTCACCGATTGGCGGCCTTCACACTGCCAGAAGTTTAAATAATACCCAATTTCATTGGGTTACAATCTGTCCGCTCAGAGAGTCAGGCAGACTTTGAATTCCCGCGGTATCTCTGGTTCAGTTTTGGTACAGCTGATGCATGTAATCCTGCAGGCACACACAGATGAATTTCCCCGTCTCGCCGGAGGCCTGCAGAATGAAACAATCAGAACTCCAAGTACTGACCGATCAGCAGTCGAAAGACGCGCTTGCCGATCAGAAAACCAAGATGAAGATGCGCGGCATTCTCAGCCGTCAGATCCTCAGGTGCGAGAATCAGGCCTACGCCGGTACCTCCGGTATCAGTGAAAACAACTACAAAATGGGATTCAAACCCGGCTATTGCAACACGCAAACCGGAGAAACAATCATCTCCAGGTTCGCCGATGGCCGCCCCTGCCCAGTGCATACCTTGGATGGCCTGCCGATCGCCTGGGTGGCCGTACGGGACTCCAGCGGCCGGGTCCTCACCGCTCGCAACGGGATCATCGCTGGATTTCTGCTTGACGGGTACTTCTACACCCGTGCGCAGGCGGCCGAGATGTTGAGGCATTAGGAGAAATATTCCCTTGTCAGCTTGAAAACCACCGGGCTCAGCAGGATCAGGGCCAACAGGTTGGGTAAGGCCATCAATGCGTTCAGGGCATCGGCCAGCAACCAGATGAAATCGAGCTGCGCCACCGCTCCGCAAGGAATGGCAATGATCCAGAGCACTCGAAACGGGGTGATCGACTTGATACCGAAGAGATATTCCACACACTTTTCACCGTAGAAGCTCCAACCCAGGAGCGTGGTAAAGGCAAACACACTGAGCCCGAAGGTCACCACGTAAGCGCCAAAGTCGGGAAGGGCCTGGGAGAATGCCGCCGTGGAAAGGGCAGCCCCCGTAGCGCCGCTGTTCCACAAACCCGATACGAGAATCACCAAACCGGTGATGGTGCAGACCACCAGAGTGTCTATGAAGGTCCCCAGCATGGCGATGGTCCCCTGACGAACGGGGCTGTTGGTGGTAGCCGCGGCATGGGCGATCGGCGCACTTCCGAGCCCGGCCTCATTGGAAAAAACACCCCGGGCGACACCAAAACGAATAGCCGCCCACACCGTCGCACCGGCAAAACCTCCACCGGCTGCCACCGGCGTAAACGCATGCTCGAAGATCAGGTTAAATGCATGGGGAATTGCATCCAGATTCACCGCGAGGATGAACAGCCCTCCGCCCACGTAAAGTATCGCCATCAAAGGCACCAGCTTGCCCGCGACCTCGGCAATACGGCGAATGCCGCCGATCAATACCAGCGCCGCCAGTGCGGCCATCGCGATACCGGTAACCCAATGGTCCACGTCGAAGTTTGAATACAGGGCGTCGGCAACGGAATTGGCCTGTACCGTATTCCCGATCCCGAATCCAGCCAGGGCGCCAAAGATGGCAAACGCGGTTCCAAGCCAGGCCCAATGCCGCTTCAATCCGTTCTTGATGTAGTACATGGGACCGCCCACGTGGTTGCCGTCCTCATCCACCTCGCGAAATCGAACCGCACAAACCGCTTCCGAGTACTTGGTCGCCATGCCCACCAGGGCGGTACACCACATCCAGAACAGGGCGCCCGGCCCACCCAGTGCCAGCGCGGTCGCGACGCCGGCGATATTTCCGGTACCGATGGTGGCGGAGAGCGAGGTCATCAAGGCGTTGAAGGGCGAGATATCACCGTCACCGGCCGCTTGCCGACCGCCCCACAGCATGCGGAATCCGTAACCCAGACGAATGAGCGGCATCAGCCTCAGACCAATCATGAGAAAAAATCCGGTCCCCAATATCAGCACCAGCATCATTGGACCCCAGACAATCCCGTTTAGCCAGGTAACCGCATTACTCACCGTCTCCACGCGCCGTTCTCCTGTTCGAATTTTGTCGGGCAACTATACACTTTAGAGGTGCTCATCGATGCCGTGGGCCTTCAGGCCCCAAGCGAGCAGGTCCTGGACACGGCGGTTCGCCCGGCGTAACCGCTTGATCTGGATATCGAACAGTTCCTTGAGTACCCTGTAACCGGACTCGGGGTGCGCATCCATCCATTCCTGTAGATGCGGGGCGCTGATCTCCAACAACTCGCCATCAGAGATCGCCACCACAGAAGCACTGCGGGGCTGATTATCGAACAGACACAGCTCGCCAAAAAGATCGCCCGGACCAAGATCGCAGATCCCCGGTTGAATAAAGCGCCGCCCCTCCAACTCGATACTGCCCGTGACGCGCAGACAACCGCTCTCCACGATATACAGGCATCCGTCCCTGTCCCCTTCGCGAATCAGGACTTCGCTGCGCTTGAACAAGCGACGTATCCAACC
>JAUXGQ010000199.1 GCA_030621975.1 Gammaproteobacteria bacterium
CACGGAACTGGAACTCTTCGCGATCAGCCCGACCCTGACCTACCGCGTCAACCCATACCTCAGCATCGCGGGCGGCGCGGACTACTATAATGCGAGAAACGTAAGACTAAATTCACAACTGGTTGAAATCGACGGCGATGGCGACGCAACGGGTTGGAATCTGGGGCTGATGTACCGAGGCGGGGATTGGAGCTTAGGCCTTAGCTATCACTCCGACGTCACAATCAAGGTCAAGGGCGATTTTAAGCTAGCTTCGAACCCGAAGATACCCGCGAAGGCCGATCTGGATCTTCCCTGGCGCCTGCAGACCGGCGTCCGCTGGAAGGCCACGGACAAGCTGGCCGTGGAGTTGGGATTTGCTCGGACCGGCTGGTCCAAATTCAACCAGATAATAGTCAAGACTCGATCCGGGGGAATACCACTGTCCACCGCCACCCACGACTGGCGCGACGCCAACGGCTACCGTTTGGGCGCAAGCTTTCAGCTCACACCCAGTACCCAGTTACGTTTCGGTTATTCCTACGACAACACGCCTCAGAAGGATGAGCACTTCAGCGCCCGAATCCCCGATAACGACCGGCACCTGTTCGGTATCGGGGCAGAGCAGGCTCTAGGTGATGGCTGGGGCATCGAGGCTGGTTACATGTATGTGCACTTCGAGAACAATAACTTTTCCAGTAACACGCCGCTCACCAGCAGGGATCCGAACGGGACTAATGCCTTTAACGGCAAATACAAATCCCATGTCCACCTGTTCGGTCTCGGCGTCAGCAAGGTATTCATGTAGCTTATCAGCATCCGGAAACGCCCCTCCCTGGGACATTTCCGGTACGAAGTGTAAGCACCGCCGCTCCGATGTCAGAAACCCACTTTAATTCAAACGGCTCTGTGCCCTCTGTGGTGAAAAATCCGGGCTAAAGATCGCGGACCACCTGCAACATATCCAGAGCCGTAACAATCCCCGTTAGTTTCTGTCCGCTGGTCACGAAGACCCGGTGAATGCGCCCTTTTATCATGGTATCGGCCACTTCCTGTATGCTGGTGTTCTCCCCTACCGAATAAATCATAGGTGTCATGATATCCCGCACCCGGACCGAAGACTCCAGTTCTAGATGGAACTTGGAGACTTCCTCACGACCTATCTTGTACTCGAGAGAGTAGAGATAATACTCATGGGGGTCGTGGGAGGCTGCGCGGGTATTGGGCATATTGTCATGCCGGACGATATCCGTCAGGGACACGACCCCTATCAACTCCCCCGTCTCTGCCGTGACCGGTGCACCCGATATGTTGTTCCCCACAAGAAACTCGGTCAGTTTCTCGATCGGCCAGTCTCCATTAACCCCAAGAACCTCGCTTTGCATCACATCGCATACTGTTAAATTCCTTGCCTCGTCCCCTGGTTTAATCATGAATCTAACCTCGATCGAAAATTCGCATTGAAAGGACTCAGGAAAACACGGCCCGTTATTCCGAGAACAGTTCCGTGGGATTCAGCGCCTGAAGGTAGGCCAGAAACGGCTCCTTGAGTTGCGGATGCGCCAAAGCGTATTCAACCGTCGCCTGCAGATAACCCAGCTTGGTGCCACAATCATAGCGCTTTCCGGCAAACCGATAAGCAATAACCGTCTCTTCTTTCAGCAGACCGGCGATGGCATCGGTAAGTTGAATCTCTCCCCCCGCGCCTTTCACGGTGTTCTCGATCATGGGGAAGATCCGCGGCGTAAACACGTAACGCCCGACAACCGCCAGGTTTGATGGTGCCTCTTCCGGGGCGGGCTTCTCAACGATGGATTTGACCCTCAAGGTGCCATCTTCGGCCGCTTCCACCTCCACGATACCATACTTGCCGGTATCCTCTTTCGGGACTTCCATTACGCTGATGATGCTGCACTGGCACTGTTCGAACAGTGCTGTCATCTGCGCCACACAGCCCGGTCCGTCAGACTTGATCAGGTCGTCGGCAAGAATCACGGCGAAGGGTTCATCCTCTACGACCGGCTTTGCGCAAAGTACGGCATGCCCCAGTCCGAGCGCCTCCGCCTGCCTGAGGTAAACACAACTGACACTGGAAGGGGGTATGTTATGGACCATCTGAAGCAACTCGGTTTTCCCGGCGGCCGCCAGTTCCGACTCGAGTTCATAAGCCTTGTCGAAATGATCCGGAATCGAAAGCTTGTTGCGCCCGGTCACGAAGACCATGGAGGTGATACCTGCTGCCCCCGCCTCCTCTACGGCATACTGAATGAGAGGCTTGTCCACCACAGGCAGCATCTCTTTGGGGCTGGCCTTGGTTGCGGGCAGAAATCTCGTTCCTCTTCCGGCTACGGGAAATACCGCTTTTTTGATCTTATGCTTCATCGCCGCCATCCAGGAATCTGTTCGTCGGAAAAAAAAAGCGGGGCCCGAAGGCACCCGCTTTTCTTTACGTACCTATCAACTCATTTACTTAGAGGCATTGGACGCCGTTTTCGTTGTCAGATTACTTCTGTTCTTGTCAACAATCCCGGGGCCAATACCATCGACCAGGGTAAGCTCGTCTACGGACTTGAACGGACCGTGTTGGCTACGGTAGGCAACAATGGCTGATGCCTTCTTCATGCCCACCCCGTTGATTGCCGTAGCGAGCGTCTCAGCGTCCGCAGTATTGATATCCACTCCTGCCCCAAGCGCAAGAGCCGGACCGAATACAAGTGCAAGTATCAGTGCAATCCTTCGCAGACTAACCATGTCTATTTCTCCTTTTCAGCGTTCCATGTCGATTTTCCGGTTCGAAACCCGTGCGCATCATCCCTTATGATGCGCACATAACAGGGTAAATTTAACCGTGTCAACTGTCAACCGTGTCTAAGACAAGCTCCGCCCTGATCCGCTCCAACGCCTGCAGCGGATCCGGCGCCGCGGTAACCGGCCGCCCGACGACCAGGAAATTTGAACCTGCCTGAATAGCTTCACCCGGGGTCATTACCCGTTTCTGATCGCCCTTGGCGGCGTCTCTTGGGCGCACACCGGGGGTAACCAGAAGAAAGCCTTCCCTGCAATCCGCGCGCAGCATGCGAGCCTCCCTCGGCGAACACACGACACCGTCCATACCCGAATCTTCCGCCAGTCCTGCGAGTCGACGAACATTGTCCGCCGGTGTCCCGGCAAATCCGATCTCTCCGAGATCCCCCTCACCAAGGCTTGTCAATACCGTCACCGCCACCAGTAAAGGGCGATGTTGGGAGCGATCCAGGCGCTCCCTCGCTGTCTGCATCATCTTCCGGCCGCCCGAGGCATGGACGTTGAGCATCCACACCCCCAGGTCGGCTGCGGCTTCACAGGCCGCAGCCACCGTATTGGGAATGTCGTGAAATTTGAGATCCAGGAAGACGTCAAATCCCTTATCGCTGAGTCTTTCCACCAACTCAGGTCCCGCCCGGGTAAAAATTTCCTTACCGACTTTCAGACGACACAAGCCTGGGTCCAGGCGCTCTACCAACTCTAGGGCGGGGCCGGCAGATGGAAAGTCCAGTGCAACTATGATTCGTGGATCTGGTTCCGTAGAGCGCATGGATAAACCCGGGCCGAGGTGGATCTAGTGTCCGGTCTTCCGGAGTTAGAGCGGACTTCTGAGACAGGACATAGCCATGATACCCGGACTAGACAGGATTAACAGGATTTCACAGGATTGACAGGATCGTGAAATGTGACCTCTGGACGCCGATCCTACCGAAAAGATCACCAGGTGCGCTCATAATGTACACAATACGGTGGACGCCCTTACCGGATAGCATGTAGTCCAATTGGTCAACTACCTGGCGACAACGGGCATCGAGACCAGGGTGCTCATCAACTTCGGCAAGCGTGTAACCGTGCGTAGAGTGCTCAGAATCTACCGAGATCCTGTAAATCCTGTAACATCCTGTTCATCCTGTCATTTCTTGGGCGCGAAGGACGATCTGCGCCCCTTCGAAGGTCCCCCGTCCACGCCAGATTCAGGCGTAATCGTCCACCAGCGTGGTCGCTGCTATCCTGGTCTGCCTTATCTCGGGGTCAGACAGGTCATCGGCCGGTAAGTCGGTCTGAGCCTGCGCCGCACCCTCGTCCTGGCCCCGACCGGAATCGCCCGGTGCGTTATGCTGCCCTGGACCACGATCTTCCACATTTACGTTGACGAGATTGAGATTACCTTCCGCCATCATCTCTCTCAAACGCGGTATTGCGGCCTCGATGGCCTCCCGGGTCAGCGCATGGGGGGCGGCAAAACTGACACTTGCCTGATCGTTATGAACGGAAACCCTCATCTCCAGGGGGCCCAGATGGGGCGGCGACAGGCGGACTTCCGCCTGTTGTACCCGGCTCCCCAGCATCCAGGTAATCCGTTCGCCGACCAGCTGATCCCAACCCTTCTCGCCCACGGTAACATTCACGGCGGGCAATTTGACCGCAGAAGGTTGTTCTACAGTCGCGGCTCCCGCTGACTGCCCGCCTGTTGCCAGTAGCGCGGATACCGGCAAAGGCTCGCCGCCCCCTGGGATCGGCGGGCGCACCGAGGACATGGTCTCCATTGCCTTGATGACGTCCAGCGAACGGTCCTGGCCAACGCCTGATTCTACTACTGGGTTTAGGAAACCCGGCCTCTGATCGCTCCGGAACTCCCCGTTTCCGGCCAAACCGGGTTGCCAGTGCTCGGATTCCAACGGCGCCTTCGGGGTCAGCATGGATCTAACCGCCAGCACCAGCGGCTGCGTTGGCGGAAGCCCCGGCAAGGCAGTTCCCTCGGAGATAGACGTCTGAGCCAATGCAGGTGTTTCGGAGACGACCCCGCCCGCTAAGGGGCCCGTTCGTGAGATAACCAGGTGCGGCCATATGGCTGCCTCAGCGCCATCCTGAGTTGCCGACAAGCCCATTTCGGCGACAGCCTCCGGCGGCAATGGAAGGGCGTCGGCGGCAACATCATGCGGCAACATCATGCCACTTTTCGGCAAATCGGGGACCGTCAACAGGCCTGCAAATTC
>JAUXGQ010000164.1 GCA_030621975.1 Gammaproteobacteria bacterium
CGGTGGATTTCGCATCGCCGTGGTGAACTCCAACGTACCCAACATGGTGGGCCAGATCTCCACCGATCTGGCGGAGGCCGGATTGAACATCCTGGATCTGCTGAACAAGTCGCGCGGCGAGGTGGCCTGTACCTTGCTCGACGTGGACAAGGCGCCGCCCCAGGAAACCCTGGACCGGATCGCAGCCATCGTGGGGGTGCTCTCGGTACGCTGTCTGGGCTGCCAGACGTCTACGCAGGAGTCATGAGTCGGTAGATTCTTTAGAGGCATAACAGAGTTCTTCTGGGTATGATGTGGGCATGAGCGACGAGCAACATCTTGAGGGTATACGCGCCCGTATCGATAGCCTGGATGAGCAGATTCAAGCGCTGATCAGCCAGCGGGCCGCGGCCGCCAAGGAGATTGCCGATATCAAGCTTGCGGAAGGCACCGACACCCGGTTCTACCGGCCCGAGCGCGAGGCCGCCGTGCTCAGCCGGGTTCAGGATCGAAATCGGGGCCCCCTGTCCGACGAGGAGATGGCGCGGTTGTTTCGAGAGATCATGTCGGCTTGTCTCGCCCTGGAACAGCCCTTGCGAATCGCCTTTCTCGGACCCCAGGGTACCTTTACCCAATCAGCCGCCCTCAAGCACTTCGGTCACTCCGTAAGCACCGAGCCCATGAATTCCATACCGGACGTGTTCCAGGAGGTGGAATCGGGGGCCGCTCACTATGGCGTCGTACCGGTAGAAAACTCAACCGAAGGTGTGATCTCCCATACCCTGGATACCTTTATCAAGTCGCCACTGCGTATCTGCGGTGAGGTAACCTTGCGCATCAACCATCAACTGCTGGGCCAGGTGAAACTGGATGCGGTCAAGACGGTGTACTCGCATCAGCAGTCCCTGGCGCAGTGCCGCGGATGGCTGGACCGACAGCTTCCCGGCGCCAGGCGGGTTGCGGTGGGCAGTAATGCCGAGGCCGCAAGACTCGCAACCACCGAACCCGACTGTGCCGCCATAGCCGGCGAAACCGCGGCGGAACTCTACGGTCTCAAATCGTTGGCGAAGAACATAGAGGATGAACCAGGCAATACGACCCGTTTTCTGGTCATCGGAAAACAGCGGGTACCCCCGAGCGGCAGGGATAAGACCAGCCTGTTGCTGGCTACCCAAAATGTCTCGGGTGGTCTGCACCGGCTGCTGACGCCGCTGGCCGACCACGAGATCAGCATGTCACGCATCGAATCCCGCCCTTCACGCCAGGGGATGTGGGATTACGTTTTCTTCGTTGACCTGGAAGGTCACGAAGAGGATGAACAGGTGGCGAAAGCGCTTACGGCCTTGAAGCAAGAGGCAAAGCTGTGCAAGGTACTCGGGTCCTATCCCAGGGCGGTATTGTAAAGGGCTATATTTTCACCACAGAGACACGAAGGGCACAGAGATTTCGAACGGAAACGAGTTAATGCGCGAGTTTGTTGTAGGCTGGGGCTCGCCCCAGCTTCGCTGCGTACCGGTGCGCGAAACAAAGAGCTGGGGCTCGCCCCAGCCTACCTCTGTAGTTCGGGCTGGGCCGGATCAGGGTACGTTCCGTGAGTCTGCTCCTCTGCCAACTGATAACCAATAAATACGGGTTTCGGTGACCGAGAATCGCTTCCTGCAGTTTACCGCGCCAGGCATCGCAGGCCTTAAGCCTTACGTGCCTGGAAAACCGGTGTCGGAACTCGAACGGGAATTGGGGATTACCGACGCGGTAAAACTGGCCTCCAACGAAAACCCCCTCGGACCGGGTGAGAAGGCCAGGGCGGTGGTAAAGGGCCTCGTCGGGGAACTGGCAAGATATCCGGACGGGGGCGGTTACGAGTTGCGCGGGGCCCTCGCGAAATACCACGGGCTCGACCCTGGGTGTATTACCCTGGGCAATGGTTCCAACGACGTTCTGGATCTGATTGCGAGAACCTTTCTTGCGCCAGGCTATGAGGCGGTATTTTCGCAGCATGCCTTCGCCGTTTACCCGATCTGCACCCAGGCGGTGGGGGCCGCATCCAAGGTGGCGCCGGCCCATGATGGCAGCAGGGGGCCGTGCTTTGGCCATGACCTCCCAGCCATGCTGAGGCTGGTGGGCGAGCGCACCCGGGTCGTTTTCGTCGCCAATCCCAACAACCCCACCGGTACCTGGTTGAGCAGGGATGATCTGCAGGGCTTTATTGCGGCGCTTCCGGCGCATGTCATCCTGGTGATCGACGAGGCCTATTTCGACTACGTCGAGGAGGCAGATTATCCCGATGCCAGCCAGTGGCTTTCCCGGTATCCCAACCTGATCGTGACCCGTACCTTCTCGAAGGCCTACGGTCTGGCGGCGCTGAGGATAGGTTACGGTCTGTCCCACCCGGGGGTGGCGGAACTGCTCAACAGGGTACGACAACCGTTCAACGTCAATGCGCTGGCGTTGGCAGCGGCACGTGCGGCACTCTCGGACCAGGCGCATATCGAGCGCTCGGTGGCCGTTAATCGCGACGGCATGGCGCAATTGATTGAGGGATTTTCAGCCCTGGGTCTGGAATATATTCCGTCCGCCGGAAATTTTCTCTGTGTGGACGTAGGGGGACCGGCCGCGGGGGTGGATGCGGCGCTGCAGCGCGAAGGATGCATCGTCAGGCCCATAGCGAATTATGGAATGCCGAACCATCTGCGTGTCACTGTAGGTCTCGCGGAGGAAAACCAACGCCTGCTGAATGCGCTGTCGGGGTCGCTCGGATGATAGATCGGCTTGCGGTTATCGGGGTAGGCCTGATCGGCGGGTCGTTGGCCCGGGCATTGCGGGCTGCCGGTGAAGTGAGGCAGGTCGTGGGGTGCGGGCGTAAGACACCCAATCTGCAACGCGCCCGGGAACTGGGGGTCATCGATCACTATACCCAGGACATCGGCGAGGCGGTGAAAGGGGCGGATATGGTGCTGCTGGCAATACCGCTGGGCGCCATGAGAGCCGCTTTCGCGGCGATGAAGGACCATCTTTCCCCGCATGCGGTGGTCACGGATGGTGGCAGCGTCAAAGGTTGTGTGGTAGCGGATGCAAAGGCGGTATTCGGTCGCGTGCCGGGTAACTTTGTCCCCGGCCATCCCATTGCCGGTACCGAGCACAGCGGGGTGGAGGCGTCCTTTGCGGAACTCTATCAAAACAGGCGCGTTATTCTCACCCCCGTGAAGGATACGGAGAAAGCGGCGCTGGAGCGCGTAGAGGCCATGTGGCGGATCTGCGGCGCGGAGGTCATTCGCATGGAGGTGGCGCACCACGATGAGGTGCTGGCCGCAACCAGTCATCTGCCCCACATGCTGGCGTTCAGTCTCGTGGATGCCCTGGCCCGCATGAAGGAGAACGACGAGATCTTTCGCTATGCGGCAGGGGGATTCCGGGATTTTACGCGAATCGCATCGAGCAACCCGGTGATGTGGCGGGATATCTGCCTCGCCAACAGAGGTCCTTTGAGAAAGATGGTCAAGCGCTTCGCCAGAGAACTGCATGATCTGGCCGACGCCCTCGACAGCGCGGACGGAAAGGATCTGCTGGAAATCTTCGAACGTGCTAAAGCCGCACGGGATCGTTATGTCGACGGGGTCGGGCGCGATCGGGGTTCAGGCTCCGAACAAGATGTTTTTTAAGGGTCCTCAGCGGCATTTGTGGGCAAAGCACTGCGAATTTAAGATGTAAACCACGGATGAACACGGATTAACACAGATAGGATTCCTAGCCCGCGTAGGATGCGGTGAGCCTGCGAACCGCATCAATCGAGAAGCATGACAGAATACCGTAGAGCCAAGGCTGAAGGCGCAACGTACTTTTTTAACTGTCAATTGCGCCGAACGCCGAGGCAATCATCTATTGGTGGAGCATATGTTCGACGAGGTATTGTCTCGGCGGACTGGGCTGGTGAACTTGATGACAATTTGGAGGTTGGAGAGTGACCCGATCGATGCGGTTCGCAGGCTCACCGCATCCTACGTGCTGAACCCACGGAAACCACGGAAATTATTTAAATAGTCGAAGAGACAGTGGTAAATCGGCAAGGAAGAGTCAGTTTTCATGTGCGCCCGGGCGGCAAGCTGCGCGGGCACCTGCGGGTGCCGGGGGATAAGTCCATTTCGCATCGGGCGATCATGCTCGGATCGCTGGCCAAGGGGTTGACCCGGATTTCGGGATTCCTGGAGGGGACGGACAGCCTGGCCACCTTGCATGCCCTGCGCCGCATGGGCGTGGTTATCGAGGGGCCCGACGCGGGGCGCGTCAGCATCCGTGGTGTCGGGATGAATGGACTTCGAGCCCCGGAGCTACCCCTGGACCTGGGCAATTCCGGCACCTCCATGCGCCTGTTATCGGGCTTGCTGGCGGGTCAACGGTTTCCGGTGACATTGACAGGCGATGCGTCCCTGTGCGGCAGGCCCATGCGTCGGGTAACCAGGCCTTTGACGGAAATGGGTGCGGATATCCAGGGCACCCAAGCCGGAACCGCTCCTCTACACATTCGCCCGGTAGAGCGACTCCGGGGTCTGACATACCGCATGCCGGTCGCCAGTGCCCAGGTCAAATCATCTCTATTGCTCGCGGGGCTGTTCGCCGAAGGGGAAACCTGCGTCACGGAACCGGCGCCCACCCGGGACCATACCGAGCGGATGCTGGCCGGTTTCGGTTACCAGGTGCGCCGCGAGGGCGCCAGCGCGTGCCTCACCGGTGGCGGCGAGCTGCGCGCCTGCGCGCTGGATATCCCGGCGGATATCTCCTCAGCGGCCTTCTTCCTGGTGGGTGCGAGCATAACGCCGGGTTCGGAGCTGCTTCTGGAACATGTGGGGATCAACCCCACGCGCATCGGCGTAATCAATATCCTGCGCGAAATGGGGGCGCGGATCGAGGTCCTGAATCCCCGCGACGTCGGCGGTGAGCCGGTGGCGGATCTTCGGGTAGGTTCCGCCCGCCTAAGGGGGATACGGATACCGGAGAAACAGGTGCCGTTGGCGATCGACGAGTTCCCGGCCTTGTTCGTGGCGGCGGCCTGCGCGGAAGGCGAAACAAGGCTTACCGGTGCCGCCGAGCTGCGCGTGAAGGAGAGCGATCGAATCCAGGTGATGGCGGACGGATTAGCAACCCTGGGTGTCAAGGCGCAGACCACACCGGACGGCATCATAATTCAAGGCGGCCCCATCCAGGGGGGGCATGTGGAAAGCCACGGGGATCACCGGATCGCCATGGCATTCGCCATGGCGGCCTTGCGGGCTCAGGGCAAGATCGTCATCAACGACTGCGCCAACGTAAACACCTCGTTTCCGGGATTCGTGTCGCTGGCGTCCCAAGCCGGGCTGGGCATTTCGGCGCCGGAGGCGACGTAGGCTGGGGCTTGCCCCAGCTTCGCTGCGTAGTGGATTCCAAGCAAAAGAGCTGGGGCAAGCCCCAGCCTACGTGCGCAGTACGAGAATCCCTCTTGGCA
>JAUXGQ010000238.1 GCA_030621975.1 Gammaproteobacteria bacterium
AGAACCTATCTGTCCGGCATGCGTCATGCGATGGAACTCGCTAACCGGGTCAAAACGCAGGGTCAGCACGGCGATCACCCCCCCTGACTCGTCACGTACCGGCGTGGCGAAGAACATGGTCGCACTCCTCTCCACCATGCGTCCCGACGCATCCTCGAGTGGCACATCGGAATAGATCGGCGGAATAAACACCGTCTCACCGGCAAAGGCCCGCTTCATCAGTTCCGGCTGCTGTTCCACAATCAGATTGCGGGTGCCGATATTGGCGTCGCGCATGGAGCCGATGCTGATACGGTCGGGTGCTATGATGAAAAATCCCTTGGCATCGATCTCGTCCATGTGGTACCGATACAGGGTGCGCAACCTTTCCAGCACCTGGCTGCCACGTATCGCGTCGGCGTCGCGGGGCAGCGCCAGCAGCTGTTGGGTCAGCGGCAATAGTTCGCGATCATGGGCCAGGTGCTGTATCTCCCGGGAGCGGTTCTCCAGCCACATATCCAGTGATACTTTGACCGATTTATTGACCGTCGCCAGGGTGTCGGCGAGATCGGCCCTGAGCTGCCGATCCATCCGCTCCAGCGCAAACCACGCGACCAACAGCACGACGGTCAGAAAGGCAGTAACGAGTGCAAGCACGATGTACGAGAGATTGCGGCGCTCGAAAATTCGATTGGCGAGCTCTCCGCGCAGACGCCTTAATATCGCCAGCAGGATCACAAGCACAGCGGCCAGTGCGGCAAACCACAGCACCAGCTGCCCCGCGGAAAACACCTGCTCGGTCTTTTTACTCTCCTCGTTTATGGCTTGTGCGGCTGTCTCTACCGGCAGGCGGAGCCACTGCCCTTCAATCTCTCTGCGCTGCTGGTCGGCGATGGCATCGAGTGCTTTGTTGATGATGGAAACCAACACGGGCCAATCCGGGCGTACCGCAAAATGCAAGGTGTTTTCCGGGAAACCTGCATCTGCCGCAACCTTCAGATTGATGAGCCGATTGCGTGCCGACAGCCACATCGCCACCACCTGGTTACCCACATAGGCATCTGCCTGTTCACGGGAAACCGCCTGCAATGCCTCGAGGGTATCGGCAACCACCTTGAGATGGATTTTCGGATGCTCCGTCGCCAGACGTTGCTGCAGGTTATAGCCCTTCTCCACAGCAACAGTCTTGCCGTAGAGCCCCTTCAGGCCCATGATATCCGCGCTGCCTTTTCGGCTGACAATGACATAGGGCGACTGGAAATAGGCGGCGGTATAGGTCCAGTGTTTTTCGCGCTCCGGCTTGTAGGCAAGGGTGGCGACCATATCGATCCCGCGCCGCTTCGCCTTTTCCAACATGTCGGACCATCCGGCACCGGCGTCTGGCCGGAATTCGATACCGGTCAGGGCCGTCAGCAGTTTCAGATATTCCGCTGTGATCCCCCGGTGCTTTCCCTCATCATCGATAAAGTCAATGGGCGGCCATTTGGCATCGATACCAACACTGATAGAGGGATGAGCATCCAGCCAGGCCCGCTCTTCGGGCGTCCAATTCAGCATTTGCGACTGGGCCGTAATGAGCGCCTTGTCGGCGCTGATTTGCCCGCCAGTCCAGCGTGCTGCAATGGCAGCGCGCTCATCTGTCGAGATCCGCGCCATACCCCGGTCCAGTATCTCCAGGAGCTCGGTGTTGCCTTCACCGACGGCCAGGCGCCAGTCGTTGCTGTAGAGAAGATGGTTGTCGGAGATTCGAAACTGCTTCAGTAAACCCTCACGTTTCAGGTGATATATGCCGGTCGGGGTATCCGCCGCAAACGCCTTCAGTTTTCCGGCGCGCAAGTCCGCGAGGATGGCCTCATAATCCGGATAGGGAATGACCGCGTCATTCGGCAAACGCCGCTTCAGGTGGTCTTCCACATAGTCCCCGGCCAGAACACCGGTACGGTAACCGGCCAAATCCTCGACCCGCTCGATAAGGGGCAGCGCATGATGAAGAAATACATGGGTATCCGTATTGGCGAGTACGGCGCCGTAATCGAGATAGCGATCCCGTTGCTCGTTGAAGAACAGTCCCGCATGGGCCTGCGAGCGTCCATCCCTGACCCGCTGCAAGGTCTCGGACCAACCGGCTGGATGAAAATCTACCCCAACACCGGTCTTCTTCGACCATAGTCGCCACAACTCGACGATCATCCCGGCCGGCTGTCCCTGATCGTCGCGGAAGTGGAAGGGAACACAATCGGTACAGTAGGCTACCGAGATGCGCTCGGGCTTGGACACCTCCGCGGCGGCACGCAGCTGACCGGAAACCGAAATAAGCATCGAGAAAGCGATCAGCCAGACCCATTTCCAAATGTCCAACCTATGAATGGGTTTTGTATTGATATCCATCGAAGCAATTCCAGCGCATGGCGATGATTTGTCCCAGAAGTCAGACCTCTCCGTTTTCACTCAAAATCACCCCCATAATTGGACAGGATTAACAGGATTGCTCAGGATTTACAGGTCTATCGCAACCGTTCAGCCCCCTGCACCTGATCCACTCTGTAGGGCCGAATTCATTCGGCCAATTGCGAATAAGTTCGCGCCTACGTACCGAGTGAAGTGAACGGGTACGGTCTATCGTACACATTTTCGAGAAAACCGGCTCCTAACGCATTGTACATACCTACACACAGGCAATGTTCTCCTGAGTGAGATCCCTTTGTAAACCGGGCTCAGAACACAGTTTTCGCTAATATACTATACGGCTTGATAGGTCACGCAAGACATGAAGTTCCTCGGCAGCCAGATGCAGCACCTCCTTGTGGTCCGGCACGATATTTCCACGCAATAAGCTATATTTGCTAACTCTGCGTTCTCACCCCGGCCTCCCCTTTTTCTGATATTACGTCATCTCGCGCCCGGCCTGATACCTATTAGGTGTAATTACATCGATTGCACTCCGCAATCTTTCGGATATACAATCCGATATATGATCAAGTCGTTCCGTCACAAAGGATTGAAACGGTTCTTCGCTGATCCTAGATATACAGATAGAGGTGGTATATCGACAGCGATTTCGGCCAGGCTAATCGCCATTTTGGACGCTTTGGACGTGATAGAAACGCCAGTAGAAATGGGCATTACAGGATTGTACTTCCACCCCCTAAAAGGGGATAGAAAGGGAGAGTATAGCGTTCGGGTGACCGGCAACTGGCAGATAACTTGGTCCATGGAAGGACAAGATGTTGTCGATGTGAATCTAGAGGACTATCACTGATGACCAGACAACCCTCTCATCCCGGGGCCTTGTTACGGGAAATCGTATTACCCGAAACGGGGTTATCCGTAACAGTTCTGGCTAGAACCTGCGGGCTGGCACGTAATACTGTTTCTAAAATTGTGAATGAACGCGGCGATGTCACCGAAGACATTGCAATCCGTTTTAGTCGTGCACTCGGTAGCACACCGTCATTCTGGTTAAGCATGCAATCACGCTACAATCTTTGGGAACTAGAGAAGGAAAAGTTAGCTGAGTACAAAAAGATCAAGCGAGTCGAAACCGCCTAACTCATAACCGCACCCACTTTTCAGCGTCAAGTCACCAACCTCCGGCAAAGCCGGAGGCTTGAAATTCGTAAACCGCTCAAAGCGGTTGCTCAGAGCACCACCTAAAGGTGGCAACAATCAATGAATATCCAGCCGCTCAATTCGACGCCCTCTTCCTGACACAGAATATACTCACGTATGAGCCGCTTGGAGCGATTAACCGTCTTCTCTCTTTGCCCATGCCTTTTGAAACTCACACGGAGAAGATAGAAATATCGGCCATTGCATCACAACTACTCAAGATACAGAGCCGGCGCTGGAAGCTCTTCCCCTGTGCGCAGGCCAACCCGCCGGGAGAATCCAACCTTGCACTTATCTATGACTTTTGCTTTTCCTTCTTTCTTCTCTCCGTTATTCTCCGTGTGAGATAGCTTTTTCCAAAATAGGGGTTAACTGTGGGGAAACTCTCGATGACTCCCGGAACTGCCAAAATCTTAACTAGTAGGACGGGAAAGCGATAGCGCATCCCGCCTTTCGCTAATCAGCTGTACTGCCCTGATATACCCAACTACATTCGCGCCTTTGCTCCCGGTGGCATTGCTTGAAAACCGACGTCGTATTCACCGATGCGCGCCGATGATTTGCGGGAGTTGGATAGCGAATGATCCCAAACAGGCGGGATGCGCTTTCGCTTTCCCGCCCTACGCGTTTTTCCGTGTTCTCCGTGGTTAATATTCCCAGAGGTTATGAACGAATACGAAACGAGCCCTTAGATTAAAATCAACTCACCACATCAAGTCATCAGGCACCTTGTAATCGGAATACATGTCGTCGACCCCCTCCTGCTGCTGTGAATCGTTCAACACCACTACCACCCCGGCATCCCGTTCGCTGATCTTTGCCGCCACAGCGGCCGGAACCAGTTCATAACCGGCTTTTCCTCGGACAATCGCCAGTCTTCCCGTTGCTAACGCCTGGTGCTGG
>JAUXGQ010000293.1 GCA_030621975.1 Gammaproteobacteria bacterium
ACTGAGCCTGTTGCACATTCTGCATCAGCTTCAGAGCTACGCCCCGGTGCGATTCGATCTGGGCGTAATCACGGTGGACCCCCAGATCGAAGGCTTCGACCCGGCTCCCCTGCGGTCCTACTACGAGACGCTGGACATCCCTTATCACTATATCGCCCAGCCCATCATGGAAGAGGCGAAGACCCATATGCGCGGGGATTCATTCTGCGCCTACTGTTCACGCATGAAACGGGGCATCATGTACACCACCGCCCGCAAGCAGGGTTACGGGGTACTCGCCCTGGCCCAGCACCTGGATGATCTGGCGGAGAGTTTTCTCATGTCCGCCTTCCACGGCGGCCAACTGAGGACCATGAAGGCCCACTATCGGATCGATGCCGGCGATATCCGGGTGATCCGCCCCCTGGTATATTGCCGGGAACGCCAGACCCATGGTTTCGCCGCTGTCGCCGACCTTCCCGTGGTGCCCGACAGCTGTCCGGCCTGTTTCAGCGCCCCAACCCAGCGCGAGCATATGAAACGGCTGCTCGCGAAGGAGGAAAAACAGAACAAACACCTGTTCGCGAATCTACTGCAGGCGATGCGCCCGTTGATGGCGGACCGGAACCTGGTCGCCAGTGGATGATAATCCATAAAATAATTTGAAATGCAGATTCATAGTTTGAATATTAGCGACTTAATTTTTTACCAACAGGAAAGTGCTCATGTCCAACGCCCTATCCAGGTCACTGACGACCGTTACGGCAATGCTCTTCCTCTCCTCCGTTCAGGCCTCTGAGCCGCTGGCTACGGCTGATGCGCAATACCGGGTACTGCCCCGGGAATACCGCCTCGACGGCTCGGTGGAAGCCGTCCACCAGACTACGGTCTCGGCCCAGACCAGCGGCCAGGCGCAGGAGGTCCTGTTCGACGTGGATGACTACGTGGAAAAAGGCACCCTCATCGTGCGTCTCAAGGACACCGAGCAGAAGGCCGGTTTGAAGGCCGCCGAGGCGGAGCTGCAGGAGGCCCGGGCACGCCTCAAAGAGGCCAGCGATGAATACACCCGGAACCAACAGCTTTTTAAAAAGAAACTGGTTTCCCAATCCGCCATGGACAAGTCGGGCGCGGCGCGCAAAGCGGCGCAGGCGCGGGTGGACGCGGCCCTGGCCGTATCTGCTCGAGCCCGGGAGCAGCTCGAATACACCAGGGTCCGGGCGCCGTATACCGGGATCGTGACCCATCGCCATCTCGAGGTCGGCGAGGTCGCCCGGCCGGGACAGAAACTCATGACCGGCATCTCTCTGGACCAGTTGCGGGTGAACGTGGATATGCCCCAGAGCCTCATCGGGAGCGTCCGCAAGCTGAGAAAGGCCCGAGTACAGCAGCCGGACGGCGGCTGGGTGAAAGTCACCAGGATAACCGTTTTTCCGTTTGCGGATTTTAGATCCCACACGTTCAAGGTGCGTCTGGATCTGCCAGAGGGTATACCGGACATGTTTCCCGGCATGTTCGTCAAAACGGCCTTCGTGACCGGCCTGAAAAAGGAACTGGTGGTGCCTGCCGCATCCGTTGTGTACCGGTCGGAGCTCACGGGCGTCTATGTGGTGAGCCCCCGGGACCGGATAGGCTTTCGCCAGGTACGGATTGGTCATGAGACCGACCATGACCAGGTCACGGTGCTGTCGGGACTGGATGCGGGGGAACGGGTGGCCCTGGACCCCGTTGCCGCCGGGATACTGTTGAAAAAGCAACGCGCGGAGCCCAAAGATGACTGAACTCGGCATCTCGGGGCGCGTCGCCAGACATTTTCAAGACACCCAGATCACGCCGCTGCTGGCCCTGGTGGGTCTGTTGCTCGGCCTGTTCGCCGTGCTGGTGACACCTCGCGAGGAAGACCCGCAGATCAACGTGACCTTCGCGAATATATTTATCCCCTTCCCCGGCGCCTCACCCACCGAGATCGAGCATCTGGTAGCGACCCCCGCCGAGCAGGTGATGTCCGAGATCGAGGGCATCGAGCACGTCTACTCCTCGTCGCAGCCGGGGATGGCGGTGCTGACCGTGCAGTACCGGGTCGGCGAGGATCGCATCCGGGCCATCGTACGCCTCTACAACAAGGTGTTCTCCAATCAGGACTGGCTGCCGAAGAATCTGGGGGTGGGCCAACCCATCATAAAACCCAAGGGCATCGATGATGTGCCCATCGTTACCGCCACCCTGTGGTCCGAGGACCCACAAGTTGCAGGCTACGAACTCGGCCAGGTCGCCCACGCTATAGAGGCCGAGCTGAAACGGGTTCCGGGTACGCGCAACATCTACACCATCGGTAACCCGGAACGGGTCGTGCACGTACTGCTCGACCCCCAGGCGCTGGCCGGTCACGGCATCGATATCACGGATCTGCGCCGCGCCCTGCAGACGGGCAATTACATCAAGGACAACCTGGGCGTGACCGCCCACAATCAGGAGATACTGGTCCAGGGCGGCACCTTCCTGAGCGACGTCCAGCAAGTGGGTGAGCTGGTGGTGGGCATGCATGGCGGCAAACCCGTATTCCTGCGGGACATAGCCACCCTGCGTCATGGTCCCGACCAGCCGCAGCAGGCGGTATGGCTGGGAACCGGTCCACAGGCCTCTGGCAAGGGACTCGCGGTCAGCGGCGAGCACCCCGCGGTGACCATTGCAATCGCCAAAAAACCGGGCACCAATGCCGTCGAGATCGCCGCGCGGATAATCGAGCGCCTGGAACAGCTGGAAGGGATTTCCACACCGGATAACATCCGAGTCACCATTACCCGCAACTACGGGGAAACCGCGGACGCCAAGGCCAAAAAGCTGATCAACAAACTGGTGTTCGCCACCCTGTCCGTGGTGATCCTCGTATTGGCGGCCCTGGGCTGGCGGGAAGCCATAATCGTGGGCAGCGCCGTAGCCGTCACCCTCGCCATGACCCTGTTTGCGTCCTGGGCCTGGGGTTTCACCCTCAACCGGGTGTCCCTGTTCGCATTGATCTTTTCCATCGGCATCCTGGTGGATGATGCCATCGTGGTGGTCGAGAACATCCACCGGCACCTGACCCTGGGCGCCAGGAATCTGCTGGAAGCCATACCCAAAGCGGTGGATGAGGTGGGTGGACCGACCATTCTGGCGACCTTCACCGTGATCGCCGCCCTGCTGCCCATGGCCTTCGTAAGCGGACTGATGGGCCCCTACATGAGCCCTATACCCATCAACGCGAGCATGGGCATGCTGATATCCCTGGCGGTGGCCTTCGTATTCACCCCCTGGCTGAGCAGGCACTTCCTGCATGCCAGTGCACATGGACACGCGGCCTCCCCAGAGATAGCCATCGAAACAAGCGCCCTGAGCCGTCTGTTTGGCCGCGTAATGACGCCTCTGCTGGCGGGCCGACGCGGCAGGGTCAACCGCTGGTTGCTGCTGGGCGGGATCCTGCTGCTGATCGCCGCCTCGTTGTCGCTGGTCGCAACCAAGTCCGTGGTTCTCAAGATGCTGCCTTTCGACAACAAATCGGAATTTCAGGTGGTCCTGGACATGCCCGAAGGCACGAGTCTGGAGCAGACCAGCCGGGTGCTGGGCGAGATCGGTGCCCACCTGGGCGATGTGCCGGAGGTCACCGACTACGAGGTGTACGCCGGAACCGCCTCGCCCATCAGCTTCAACGGCCTGTTGCGTCAGTACTATCTGCGTGAAGGGGCGAACCAGGGCGACATCCAGGTAAACCTGGTGGACAAACATCATCGGGAACGCAACAGCCATGAGGTGGCACTGGCCGTCCGTGAACCGATCCAGGCCATTGCCCGCCGCTATGGCGGCAATGCGAAGATCGTCGAGGTACCCCCGGGTCCGCCGGTGATGGCGCCGCTGGTCGCCGAGATCTACGGGATAGATTACGCCGGCCAGATCCGGGCGGCGAAGCAGGTGCGCGAGCAGTTCGACAACACCAGGGATATCGTGGACGTGGACGATTCGGTGGAGTATCCCGCCCGCAAATTCGTGGTCGTGATCGACCGCCAGAAGGCCGCCCGTCTCGGCGTACCCCAAAGCACCGTGGCCCAAACCTTGTCCACGTTGGTGGAAGGCGAGGACAT
>JAUXGQ010000033.1 GCA_030621975.1 Gammaproteobacteria bacterium
AGATCACGGTCGTGTTCCACCTGCTTGAAACGGCCACGCACCTGTGCCACTACTACGAACGACACGTGACACGGGTCACGATCCTCGACTACGCCGAAGCTCCACGCGAACATGAGAACCTGACGCCTGCGGTCGAGTCCCCGGCCCTGCTGGCCACGCTCATGGGTTACTCACTGAAGTATGCCGGGCAAGTCATGACGGAGGGCCGCGCGTTGTGCCAGGCCATGCTGCGCCAGTACTCGGAATGCGGTACGGTCACCGTCGCCGCCCCGCGCTACCGCGGCTTCCACGTTCGCCCCTCCACGCTGATCTCCAAGATTGTCCATCACTACGGTACCACAGTGATGATGTACATGGACGGCGCCAGCTACGACGCCGGCGCACCCATGGAGCTATTCCGCGCCAACGAGAAGATCAACGCCCGCAAGCGGCGCTGGTTCGCCGACGAAGTGTCCTGCCTGTTGAACAGCCAGGATCACGAGCGCGCGAACAGCGTAGAAGCCGAGGTGCGGCGCATCATCATGACCCTGGCGGAACAGGGCAAAGTCGTGATCTACCAGCAGCCGTTACCGATCGAGGTGGGCGACGCGGTCGGTGGTCAACGCTATATAATCGACGAAGTGGCGCGCCTACAAGGCCTCGGCAAGATCGATATCCAGGTTGACATCGATGTTGACTTCGAAGGCGACACACGCGTGCTGCGCGACATCGCCGTCCTGGCCGGCAACGGCTACGGCGAAGATAGCTTCGGCAACAATATCGCCCTGCCGGCGGAACTGTCCTACCTGAAGTGCTAGCGACACTTAGGAATTCGCGCCCTCCGCTAACAATCCGGGGTCAGAGCACAGATTTCGCTGCTATTGTTTAAATGTTAGACTCGACCCGAATATTCAAGCCGATAAACCACAAGGAGGTGGGACGCAAATACGTCCCCTATATCAACCACACCTACCGGCGCACGGGCACGCTGTGGGAAGGCCGCTACAAGGCCAGCCTTATCGACAGCGACGCCTATCTCTTGACATGTATGCGCTATATCGAGTTGAATCCGCTACGCGCTAGTATGGTGTCCCATCCTGGAGAATATCGTTGGTCAAGCTAGGCCTGTAATGCCACAGGCAAATCCAATTCTCTCATTCAACCCCATCCACTGTATAAGGCTTTGGGTGACGAAGCGGTGCAACGTCAATATGCCTACAGAGCGCTATTTGAAACGGCTATTATCGGCACGACTGGATCCCGGCCTGCGCCGGGATGACGGCGGTTTTGGCTTAAGTCAGTGCCATTTAAATAAACCTGGAGTCGGCTAATGCGTGATACCTATTTCCCCCACCCCTCTCCTATCCCCTCAACATCTTCGCCAGCGCGTCTCGATCCAGTTTTCCGGCAGGTGTTTCGGGAAAATCCTCCAGGACCAGAAGATCTTTCGGGATTTTCACCTCTGCCAGCCGATAGGCGAGAAAGTCCGCCAGCTCGGCCACAGTGAGTTCTCCATCCGGGCTTCGGAGTACAATGGCAGCCGCGACGGTCGCTCCCCGCCTCTCGTGATGAAGCCCAAATACACAAGCCCGCTCCACCAGCGGGTGTTCTGCGATCTCCCACTCTACCTCTTTGGGATGAATGTTGTCCCCGTCGCAGATGACGATGTGCTTGACGCGACCGGAGAGCCAGAGAAATCCGTCCTCATCCATGTACCCAGCGTCACCCGTGGCCAGCCAGCCTTCCACGAGGGTCCCCCGGGTTTTCTCCGGATCATGCCAGTACTCTTCCATGCGGCCGGGGGTGTTCACCCAGATTTCTCCTTCCTTCCCGATGGGGAGGGCCCGGCCGGCCGGGTCCCGGATCTCCACTTCCACCTCGGCCATGAGCTTCCCGACGGAGCCGAGTCTGATCTGGTCCTCGTCCGGGGGATTGACGCAGTAGGTGTTGGCCTCGGTCATGCCGAGATGTTCTCTGGGTAACACCCCGAAGACCTCTTTGAAATCCCGAAAGTAACTCATGGGAACTCGGTCGGCGCCCACCTCCGAAACCCTTATGGCGTTCGGGGTCCGAGGGCGTTCGCGCCCACCTTCGATGAGCTGGAATCCGAACCAGGGAATCAGGGAGAGAAATGTGGCCCCGCCTTCGATGGCCTGAAGTGTTTGTTCGACGCTTCCGAAGTCCACGATCTCCACGGTTCCACCCCTGTCGAGGAACGGCACCGTGATCTGAGAAAACATGAAATTCGAGCTCATGCAGTGGCAGAGTACCGAATAATCATCGGCGGTGACATCCAGGCCATTTCCGAACACACGTCCATTGTCGATGAGGGTCCGGTGGGTATAGAGCACGCCCTTGGGGGCCCCCGTTGAACCGCTGGTGTAGAACAGAATCCCAGGCTGGTCCTCAGGCCAAGGGTTGATCTCCCCGGTCAGCTTTGGAGGCGTTTGTAAGGAAACGTCGTCATCCAGCTTCTCGTCCCGCCACGCATGAACGGCCTCGAGCGTTGCCACCAAAACCGGGCCGTTGGTTTCCAACTCGGCGAACCTCCCGGAAAAATCAGGGGTGGTGAGGAGCACCTTGGGTTGCGAGTGATCCAGAACGGGCCTGATTTCCTTATCTGTCAATCGTTCGTTGATGGGGACGATAATGAGTCCCTCGAGAAGGCAGGCGTAGTAGCACGCCAGGAGTTCCAGCGAGTTGGGAAAGACGGTAGCCACTCGATCCCCGGGCACCAGCCCTAAAGACCTCAGGTGACGGCCCAGCAAACCGAGGAGAGCGTTGAACTCCCCATAGGTGAGAACGCCCTCCTTGTGTCGAACGGCGATACCCTCAATCCTCTTCAAGAAACCGAACATGGAAACCTCGAGATGCCACCAACCCTTTGACACCGACCACCGGTTCTCTCCGGGCCTGACCTGTCAGGCAAGGCCATCGATGGGAAAAAGCTGGGCAGGGCTGTGTTCACCGCGTGCCTTGTAAAGCCATCCTCTCTTTCCTGGTACCGCCACTAGATGCTGCCTGAATAGAAGCTTCCATGGCCTTAAGCATCTCCGCCCCTTCAGCACCGAACTTCTGCTGTATCAGGCTCCTGACCGCGGGTTGGGAAACCGAAGCGAACCTTTCGAGCTCGGCGGCAGAAACACTGTTCACTTCCATCTTCTTCGCCAGGTGGGGCAAACCTTGACTCGAGGCCTCGATGATCCGGGAGATTCCGCGTCCTGCAATAACGGCCGTCTTGGCGGCGTAGTCGACCACATAGCGCTCATCGTCGGTCAGGCTGTCATAGAAGCTTTTGTTGATGAACCAGACATAGGGTGTGATGATGTGCTGGGTCAGGGTGATGTATTTCTGCACTTCGTCGAACTTGGCGAATGCGATGATCGGGATCGGATTCATCTGCCCGTCGGCCACACCGGTCTGCAGCGCTGTGTAGACTTCGGGCCAGGGCAACGACGTCGGCTTACCGCCCAGGGAACTGATAATCGTTTCATGAGTGGGCAGAGTCATGGTGCGAATGCGCAGACCCTTCATGTCATCCAGCGTCCTGATCGGCTGCTTGGAGTTGGTGATGGCGAAATAGCCACCGCTGTCCAGTAGACCCAGCACCTTGAGGCCGATCTTATGCTCGATATCCGCAGCCAACTTCCGCCCGAAGGGGCTGTCCAGGTCCATGACCTCGTGGACGACTGCGATGTTAGGAAAGGCAAAAGGCAGATCGAAGACCCCAATCAGCGGGTAGTGCTGGGCGACACCGCCGGCCGAGGAGATGTTGGATTGAATCACGCCCACCCTGGTCTGCTCGATCACTTCGTTGTCCTTTCCGAGCTGTCCGTCGGAAAATATCTGGACCTTCACTGAACCGTTGGTACCCGCTTCCACCAGGGACTTGAACACCGATGTCATGGCTCCGGAATTGTTTTTGAAAGGATCACCCGGATTGAGGTGGGATATTTTCAAAACCTTCTCGGCATGGGCAGGCGGTACGGCGACCGCCAGGGCAATGGCAGCCGCAAAGACGGTGAATTTCAGGGCGTTGGAAATTTTCATTAGGTCATTCCCTTTTTTGCTCAATTCAAGAATCAATGCAGGTCAAAGCCCGAGCAGGTGTGGTAGGTAAAGGGTCAGATCTCCCCAATAGGCGATCAGGAAGAGTACGCCCACCTCCACCATCAGAAATGGCCATAGTGATCGGGCGATGGACTCGATGCCCTCTCCGGTCACTGATGAGAGCACGAACAGGCAGGCACCCACCGGGGGGGTCATCAAAGAGATGTTCAGTGCCAGCACTATCATCACCCCGGCGTGTACCGGGTCCATGCCGATACTGGCGGTCAGCGGCGCCAACACAGGGGCAAGGATGATCAGTGCGGCATTGATGTCCATGAACATGCCTATCACAAGCAGAAGCAACAATATCATGGCAATAACCGTCTGGGGGTTCTCCGAGATAGACAGCAAACCGGCGGCAATCGCCTGGGGGATCTGCTCGAATGTCATCCACCAGCCGAGAATCGAGGCGGAGGCGATGATCAGGAAGATAACACCTGTGATCAGCGCCGTCCTCGCCAACATCTCGTAGAGATCCCGCAGGGTCAGAGAACGGTAAACTACGCCGCCGAGGAATAACGCGTAGGCCACCGCGATGGAAGCAGCCTCCGTGGGTGTCGTCACCCCCCCGAGAATGAACCCAAGGATGAGCACCGGCATAACGAGGGCCAACAGGCCCTCTCTGAACGCCTTGAGGATTCGGATCAGACTCGGACGCATTTCCGATTTTGGCAGCTTCCAGCGCCGCCCGAAGGCGGCGATCACCGCCATGCACAGCAAACAGATCAGTATGCCCGGGAGTATCCCTGCGGCGAACATACCCGCGATTGAGACCCCCATAAGTGAACCGTAGATGACCATCAGGGTCGACGGCGGTATGGTCGGCCCTATGATGGAGCCGGCTGCCGTTACCGCACAGGCGAAGGGACGGGAATAGCCGCTTTTGACCATCGCCGGGACCAAGGTGTTTCCGAAGACGGCCGCATCGGCGGTGGCCGCCCCGGTAATACCGGCAAAAAACACCGATGCCACCATGTTGGTGTGGGCCATTCCGCCACGCAGGTAACCCACCAGGGCGTCGGCAAACACCACCAGTTTGTGGGTAATGCCGGAGCGGTTCATGATCTCCCCAGCCAGGATGAAAAACGGCATGGCCAGGAACGGAAACAAGTCCAGTCCGGCGAAGAAGCGCTTTGGTGCCATGGCCAGAAACTGCTCACCCCCGATCTGGGCCATCCCGACGATACCGGCGATGCCGAGTACGAACCCCACCGGGACGCCCAGCAAGAGCAGGCTGAAGAAGACCAGTGCGACAGCGATCATTATGGGGCGCTTCCACGGCCGGGTTCAGCGAGCATCTTGGCCTGGTCCCTGATGCCGGAAAGCAGGATCTGGATGCAGGCCAGCAGACAGGCTACCGGCACCGCAGAAAAGGGAACCGCCTTGGGTATGTCATAGATCATGGTGAGCCGCTGCATCCCCTGGATGGAAAAGCCCACACCGTAGTAGAACAGGAAAGCGAACAGAAACAGGCCCAGCAGATCGAACGCACCGAGCATCAGGTGCCGGACTAACCCCCGCGTCCGGTCGAATAAAATGAGCACACCAATGTGTTCGCGGCTCGCAATACCGATTGAGACGGCCAATAAGGCCATCCAGATCATCAAATAGCGGGCCGCCTCCTCAGTGAAGGTCAGCGGAAGATCCATGAAATAACGCACCAGCACGCCCAACCAGACATCCAGCACCAGAAGCACCATCAGTGCGACGACAGTGAACTCCACCACTCTGTTGAGGCGGAAGCTCCACAGCGCCGCATAACCGGCAAAGCGCTGGAAACCGCTCTCTACTTCGCCCATAACCATGTCCCTCAATCGAATGAGTTCCGGGGCCAGTATAGCCAACTCCTGAATACCTCTATCGTAACCCCACACAACAAAAACAACCATCTCGTATCCGATGTATCCGATGTATCCGATGTATCCGATGTATCCGGGGTCGGACCTCGTTAACTCATTCTTCTGTAAAAATAAGGCATGCGAATCCGGGCATATCGTGGCCTTAACGGCCCTTTTTTCGGTAAGAAATCGCCCCTTAATTCAATATTGAACCAGCGCAGGCTAACCACTCACTTCGACTCCTGCCTTATGGGTGCAATTTTGACAGCATAAAGGGCTATTTAAGCCCGAAAAACACCTCCTACACAACAAACTCTATTTTTCTTTCAGTCAGTTGTCATGGTCCGACCCTTCCTTGTTCGTCACCACAACGCCTGCGGAAAAGCGAACGCTTTGCTTACACCACACCCGCTTTACGAGGGGCTGGGAAGAACAGCGGAAGAACAGCAGAAGAACTACCGAAACTTGTTTTCGAGTTTATTGGATAAGGAACACATTCACGCGATCCGTACCGCGGCTTGTTTCTCTATGCCCTTGGGTGACAGTCGATTTAAGGCGCAAATTGCAAAGGCACTGGGCAAACGTGGAGGCCATTCGAAACGGGGAAGACCACGCAGTCACTTACAGATTCAAGACGCTCCAGATGCGGATTAGAATCAATTGTCACCGACCCCTTTATCCCTGGGAAGAGACGATTTCAAGGACATAATCGAGCAAACGACAAAGCGCAAGACGAGACCAGGCCAGCCAGGACGGCCACGAATAGATGAAAAAGAAGCGATACGATAGATACGTATCAAAATATCGATAGGAATATGTTGCTTATTTGAAGTATATTAGCGAAATCTGTCTTCATCACTGAAAAAGATACTGCGCCGTTCATTCCCCCTGGCGGTATTATGGTAAAGTGCTCCGGCAAATTTCATTCTTAACGGTCTGGCCATCCTTGACCTCCAACGTTTATCCATTCCCTCTAAACCGTAAACCACCCCTCAAATATGTGCAATGGGAGACCTACTTCGGGGGCTCATGTGGCGTTGGGCTGACGACGATACAGGGCTGTCCCAGTTGCTCCAACTCGGCGCACACACCACGGGCTGCATCCACCGAAAATCCGCCTGTCTGCAGGCGATGGTAGACCCTGCCCCGCAGATCGACGGTGTCGAGCTGCATTTCCAGATCACCCAAAAGGCCGGCGTAGTGCCGGCGACAGCGCTCCCAGGTATCGATCGCAATCTGTCGACTATTGAAGGATCCCAGCTGTATGTGATAGTTTCCCCTGCCCGCCGCGCCTTCAGGAGGGCTGGCTTGCGGCCGGACCGCTTCGCTGGTAACGGTAGCGGGCCGATGCTTGACCGCCGCGATTTCGGGGGCAGACTGCCCGCCGGCAGTGGCGCCGTGGGCAAGCAGCAGCCTCTCCACTTCCCGATAGCCTTTGCGCCTGGCCCAGTCCAGGGCCGTGAACCCGGCGTCGTTACGGGCGTCTATGTCGGCGCCATGCTCGATGAGCATGCCGACCACCTCGGCGTGGCCCTTGTAGGCCGCCAGGTGCAGTGGCGTATTGCCGTTGTCGACCTCCTTGTTGACGTCCGCCCCACCCCTCAGCAGCCGCCTGACCACGGCGGCATCACCCTTGAAGGCCATCCAGTGCAATTCCGTGTCGCCCTTTTTGCCGCGCCGGTTCACCCAGCTCTGTGCCGCCGCACGGGCAGCGGGCTCCGCTGTCGTCTCCGGGACCTGCCCGGAGACCTGCGCCACAGCGGAGCCTGCCGCTATCTGGCAGGCGATGAATAAAGCTCCGGTAAAATGTTTCATGGCCGCGTCACGCCCGGTTATCCCACTGGTCGATATCCTTATGCCGGGCATTCTATTGCTTCTGGGGGTCGAGGTCACTACCGACATCTGCGCGGCAGCCGACGAGGTGCCGAACGCGCGGCCGCCGAATCCTTTAACACGATCATCTGGGGCCTGACAGGGGGCGCGCACCGTCGGTAGCGCTCTTCAAGCAAGGTATCTTTGAGCGCCAGAGCCTGCGCAATCTGGTATATTTTTATATTCGAATGAGGTATTCGACGACAAATGGTCGAGTCGCTTTTTTCACTCTGCAGCACAGAACAAGGAGCCTAGTTCAGTATCCGGCCGTAAAATCCTTAGTCGGGACGGGTCTAAACTCAAATTCATGAAACATCGAAGAGTCGGCAATACAGAAGAGTGATTGATGGATAAATGAATATAGGTTTGTTCTATCCCGGGGAAATGGGTGCGTCCATTGCCGGCGTATTAAGAGGCAATGGGCATGAGGTCTACTGGGTCCCTTCAGGTAGAAGTGAAAGGACACAAGTGCGGGCAAACGGTCAAGGTTTGCGATCACTGGCGGATCTTAACGAAATGTGCGCCCGTTGCCAGCTTATCGTTTCTATATGCCCCCCGCTTCACGCGGAGGATATTGCTAACCAAGTGGCGGCATCTCAGTTTTCAGGGCAATTCCTGGAGGCAAATGCTATCTCTCCACAAAAAAGCATGCGGCTTGCTGAGATGATGGATGAAAAAGGCATAAGTTACGTTGATGGCAGCATCGTCGGCCCTCCGTTAGAGAGTGGTGAGGCATCTACCACAACGTTGTTTTTATCGGCAGCTTGTGCTCAAGAGGTTGAAAAATACTTTATTGGAGGGCGCTTGAAAACTAGGGTCCTGGGTGCGGAAGCCGGGTTAGCCTCCGCTATGAAAATATGTGATTCAGCCTTTAACAAGGGGCTGCTAGCCTTGCTCTATGAAATCATTAGCCTCGCAGAACATTTTGATCTTAGACGTGAACTGATGGAAATCTGGAGCATAAATGAAGGCGGTGTGGCTCATCTTAGCATCGCAAATGACCGACTAAGTCGCAGTGCACGCAAGGCTTATCGATTTGTGGACGAAATGACGGAGATATCGGATACCTTAGCCGATTGCCCTGAGCTGCCAGCGGGATTTGCTAGGGAGGCTAGGGATATTTATACCAAGCTGATAGGTTTTAGGCCTGGTGGAATGACTCCGTCCGAAGAGGCGATCGTCGCTCCGTTCGCGGAGCAGACGC
>JAUXGQ010000090.1 GCA_030621975.1 Gammaproteobacteria bacterium
ACGATCCCATCGCCAGCAATGACACCGCGGCAGGGCGCCAGCAGAACAGGCGCGTCGTGCTCATTCTCGTTCCGCACACCAGCGCATAAGGGGACATCCAGAAAAGGTTTAAGGTTTAAGTTAGATGCTGACCTGGATTTAGATGCTCTAAACCGTAATAGACCAGGCACCTTTTCTATTCCAAATACACTTCCTAGGCAGATTGACTCGTTGCCTGGGTATCGGACAATGATCGAGAGACCTGTTCCGGCGGATACAATCGATTCAGAGTGGCATAGAACACCGGCACTACGACCATCGTGAGTATGGTGCCAAAGGTGAGTCCAGACATAATAGTAATCGCCATCCCAATCCAGAATACATCCTGTAACAGCGGCACCACGCCGAGTACGGTGGTTGCAGCCGCCAGGACCACTGGACGGAGACGCGAGAGTGCAGCGGCGAGAACAGCGTCGTATTGGTGTTTGCCCTCGGCGATCTCGATGTTGACCTGGTCAAGCAAAACGATGGCGTTCTTGATCATCATGCCGGCGAGACTCATGGCGCCGAGCAGGGCCAGAAAGCCAAACGGCGTACCGGTGGGCAGTAAGCCGATAATGATACCGATGAGGGCGAAGGGAATGGTGAAGACAATCACCAACATTGGCCGGAAGGCGTTGAACAGCACCACGATTATAAACAGCATAACGGCCACTGCGGGCACCACCCCCGGCACCAGGGATGCCTGGGAATCTACAGTATCCTCGTACTCACCACCCCACTCCAGTGTATAGCCGCTGGGCAGACTGGTGGCCAGATTGTCAAACTCCCCGAGTACACTGGTGCGCAGACTGGGCAGGGTCGCGCCCTGGACGGGGTTGGACTGGATGGTGATGGTGCGTCGCCGGTCACGCCGCCATATCAGGGGATCTTCCCAGTCCAGTGGCACGCCATCGGTGACTTGCGCGAGGGGTACCGTCTGGGTCGCCAGCCCTCCCTGTATCTGGAGCACGCCGAGACCGGCCACGTTGGCCCGGTCTTCTTCCTTATAGCGCAGCACGATGGGAATCAAATCGTCTTGCTCGCGATACAGACCGATGGTGAGACCATCGTAGGCGCGCTTGGTGGCGTTGGCCACATCGGGACGGGTGACATTAGCCCAGCGCGCCCGCTCCTGGTTGTACTCGGGGACGACCTTGGAGCTGCGCTCCCGCCAGTTGCTGCGCACAATGCCGGCCAGGGGACTGGCCTGCACGATGGCCATGCCCTGCTCGGCGTAGCTGCGCAGCAGGGCAGGATCGGCCTCCGCCGGACCGCTGATGCGCACCTCGAACTTCCAGGTGTTGGAGGGACCTACTCCGTACTTGCGCGTGGGTATCCGGGCGTCCGGGTATCGTTCAGCAAACCACGGGGTCAACTCGGCCTGCAGGCCATCGATATCGCGGTAATCGTGCACGTTGACGATGAGCTGGGCATAGGATGCATAGGGATCCTCTGGATCCACCGGCAAATAGAAACGGGGTGGGCCCTGTCCGATAAAACTGGTTACCGCCTCGACCCGCTCATCGTCCAGCAGGTGTTGCTCCATGCCTTGCAGTTCGGCAGCCACGTCCTGAATACGGGTCCCTTCCGGGAACCAGACATCCACCATGAACTTGGTCATGGAGGAGAAGGGGAAGAACTGCTGCTTGAGTTGCCCGAAGCCAACGAATGACGCCGCGAGCAAAACCACCAGCAGCGCGATGGTCAACCAGCGGAAACGGATGGCCTTCTCGACCAGCCGTAGGTAGACCCGGTAGAAGCCGCTGCCGTAGGGGTCGGCCGTAGCCGCATCCTTGTCCGGCTCGGGCAGCATATCGATACACTGCATGGGAGTGATCGTCATGGAGATGACCCAGGAACTGATCAGAGAGATGGCCACGACCGAAAACAGGGTGCGGCAGTATTCGCCGGCATCCTCCACTGAGGCAAAGATGGGATAGAAGGCCATTACCGCGATGACGGTAGCGCCAAGCAGGGGCATGGACGGTACCCGGGCCGACTCGATGGCCGCCTGGGTGCGGTCCATGCCTTTTTGCAGGCGCACGGCCATGCCATCTGCGACCACGATGGCGTTGTCCACCATCATGCCCAGGGCGATGACCAGTGCACCCAGCGACATGCGCTGCAGATCGATGTCGAACATGGCCATGAGGATGAAGCTGACCAGGATGGTGGCGATGAGGGCGGTGCCAATAATAAACCCCATGCGCATGCCCATGGACAGCGCGATCACCACCAGGACGATAAGCAGTGCCTCGCCAAAGCTGATGAGAAAGTCCATGACCGCTTTGTCCACGATAGCCGACATCCAGTGGACCCGCTGCAGTTCGATGCCGATGGGCAGCCGTTCGATCAGCCCGTCGATGGCGCGGTCGATGGCACGGCCCACATCCACCACGTTGACGCCGGCGACGTTGGTGATGGAAATGCCCACGGCGGGCCTGCCGTTGTAGCGCATCTGCCAGTGCGGCGGATCCAGGTACCCCTGACTGACATCCCCGAGGTCGCGGATGCGGATTATCTCGTCGCTCGCGGCAGGCCGCAGGCTCGCGTCTCCGGTTACGGAGGCTCCCAGGTTGAGCAAGGTATCGGCAAAGGAGGTGACAATGGAGAGGTCGGCGATCTCCTCGGGTGACGCGAACTCACCGCTGGGGACGATGCGCATGCGGCGGTTCTGCAGATCCACGCTGCCGGCATCCACCACCATGTTCTGCTGGCTGAGGGTCGCCTTCAGATTGGAGTCGGTAATGCCCAGCTCGGATAGCTGGGTCTGGGCCACGTGCAGATAGATAGCCTTCTCCTGCACCCCCCACAGGTCCACCCGCGCCACGCCCGTGACCAGGCTGAGTTCCTTTTTGACGACCTTGGCGTACGCTTCCAGGTCGGCATAACTGAAACCCTCGGCGGTCAGGGCAATCTGAAAGCCGAATACATCGCCGAAGTCGTCCGAGACATCCGGCCGGCCAGTGCCTGGCGGAAGCTGGGCCTCCACATCGCGGACCTTGGCCCGCAGCTTGTTCCACACCTGGGGCAGACGGTCGGACCAGTATTCGGGCTTGATGTTGACCTTGATCAGAGAGAAACCGGCCCGCGACCAGGACTCCAGGTAATCGATCTCGTGCATCTCCTGAATCGCCAGCTCGATGCGGTCGGTAACCTCCAGCTCCACCTGTGCGGGGCTGGCCCCCGGATAGGTCGTCGTGACCACGGCGGTCTTGACGGTGAACTGAGGGTCTTCGAGCTGGCCCAGGCTGAAGAAGCTGGTGATGCCGCCTGCAACGATCAGAAAGATAGCGAAGTAGGTGACGGCGCGGTTCTCGATCGCGAGCTTGGCGAGGTTCATGCTAATCTTCCAGCAGTTTTACGATTTGCCCTTCCTTGAGATAACTCACCCCGGCGGTGACCACCCATTGCCCGGGATTCAGCCCCTCCCGGACCTGAACACCGTAATCAGTGAGTTCTCCGGTTGTCACTTCACGCCGGCTGACCGTCGTGGTCTGCTCGTCGAATACCCATGCATAGCTGCTGCCGTTATCTTCGGGTGAGAAGATGGCTGAAATCGGAACGGTAATGCCGTGGAGTTTGCGGTCTTCCGCCGTTTCCTGGTCGGCGGTCGCCCGCCCGGCCATACCGGGGAGAATCTTGATATCCTCAGGCTGGTCCATGAGCAGGGTGACCGGGTAGGTGCGGGTGGTCCTGGAAGCTTCGGCGCCGATCTCCTTGATCACTGCCGGTAGCAGACGCTCCTTGAAGGCATCGAAATGTACCCGGATATTGGTAACGTAGGGCGCATTCGAAATCATGTTTTCGGGTATGTTGACCACCATTTCAATCCGTGACGTGTCGAGCAGTCGCACGATGGCTTGCTTTGCCCGTACGTCTTCGAAGTTTTGCACGTATTGCTGTACGACCTTGCCGGCGAAGGGTGCCTTCAGGTAGGTATACTCGAGCTGATCTTGCGCCGCATCCAGTGAAGCCGAGAGTGATTTTTCATCTGCTGCAGTTTGATCGCGTTGCGCGCTTCTACGATCCAGCGCTGTCTGACTGGTTGCGCCCGGGTCCTTCTTGAAAATATTCAGTTCGCGTTTGTAGTCGGATGCCGCGCGTTTTGCGCTTGCCCGGGCGCGCGCAAGCTGGGCATTAATATCGGCAACTTTAACCTCGTAATCACGTGGATCGATACGAGATATCACTTCCCCCTCTTTGTACTCCCGACCGACGATATCGCTAGGAAGAACAATCAGGGGGCCGGCAACGCGAAATGAAAGATCGGCCTCGTTATGGGCGCGAGCTCGCCCCGGGAACGACCGGTCCGCCAGCGGTCCCGCTTCACCAACCTTGATTGCCCTTACCGGTCGCACCGGTTCTTCTGTTACAGGCGCCCCACGCTCACAAGCCGCAAGCATCATGGCAGCCCCAGTTAATACAGATATGGCAATCCAGTTTGGGTTAATCATGGTCTGTTCCAGATGAAAAAGCATAATAATGTCACGATTGGTGGCGAGCGTCACCACCTTTGGCGAGCCGTTGCCCAGGATGGCGATGTACTTGATATCCTTGTGCAGATGCATCGCGACAAGTGTGCCGCCAAGCGCTTCTTCAAGAAGCTCCTTCCCCGGGCACCCGGGCTCAAGGTCATGCTTTGTGCTCCAGACGGTGCACCGCATAGGTCACGATGAGCGAGCTGAAAAAGAACCAGGTGGGACCCAGTACCCACAGGGTGACGGGTACAGCGACATAATAACCCCGCATGCCCAGGTTGTAGCTGTGCGCGCCCCTGTTGATGGCGCCCACTACGGTATCCGGATTTATGGCCGCATCCTCACCCTCCGGAACGTTGATCAGAAAGGCCGCGTGATTATAAGCGCGCACCGCCAGGGTGAAATTGAAAAAGGTAAAGAGAAACACGTTTACCGAGGTGAGGGCTTTGGCGACCAGCAGGGTGGGGTTGGTTGAGCCGAACAGGTTGAATTTATGGGCGAGCTCCGAGAGCCCTTCCGAGGTCAGGGCGAAACTCAGAAATCCCAGCGCCAGAACGATGGCCGTGGAGGCGAGAAAGGTCGCGGCTATGGTCCAGTTGCGCAGGGTCTGCACGGCCAGTATGTCGCGCTTGTCCCGGATCACCGACCTCACCCAAAGATCCCGGGCGCGACTGTTGAACCCCAGCGAGGTGGACATGGGCCTGCGTTTCGCCTCGACCAGGTTCAGGACCTGGTAGCCAAACAGGATCGCGAAGGTAGCGGCAGTGAGTGCGATCTCCGCATACAAGGATAATCCCATCGAGATATTCGTTGAGTCCAACCAGATAATCCTCGTGCAAACGAATTCTACGCCCGTCGACTGCGTCGAGCATAGCCGGTTTGCGCAGTGCATTCAATTGCAGGGCTGGCACACGGCAAACTTAGTCGGTACGCTGAGTCATTGAGATTGAAGTTTCAACAAGCGATACTCAACGTGTCGGGTAAGGAAATTGGAGAGACAATGAGCGATGTGCGCGGGCAACCTCGAGTGCGGGTGATTGAGGTCACGGGCAGTCGGATCGTATCCATGGGTGTTTCAGCATGAAACGCCGGGTGTTTGTGTGGTCTTTGGCACTCGCCGCGGGTGGCGGGGCGCTCTCGTGCAGCCGCGACTGGCTGCCGACCCGAGGTCTGTACAATCCTTGTCTCGATCCCCGCCTTCCGCAGGCGCTTGCTGACCACCCCGCCGTATCCGGGGCTTTGCAGGGTCTCGATGGGACAAAGCTCTGGGATTGTCATGTGCACCTGGTTGGCACCGGAAGTGACGCGGCGCCGGAGGTGTGGGTGAATCCCGCGTTGGACAGTCCCTGGCACCCCGTCCAGGCAGCCCAGAAACGACTCTACTTGAATGCGTCCTGTGTTACCGAGCAACAGGGAGGCGACGGGGCCTACATCGACCGTTTGGTGACGCTGTTGGATGCGCTCCCTGAGATGCGTCTCCTGCTGCTGGCGTTCGATTACAACTATGACGAAGGCGGGCGGCGCAGGGAGGATCTCAGCACCTTTTACATTTCCAATGCCTACGCGCAGGCTGTGGCGGCGCGCCACCCGCGATTGGAATGGGTATGCTCGGTGCACCCGTATCGGGAGGACGCCGTCGAGGCACTGGAGTGGTCGGCGGCACGGGGCGCCAGGGCCGTCAAGTGTTTGCCACCGGCCATGGGCATGGATCCGTCTTCGCCGCGCTGCGATCCCTTTTACGAGGTCATGCGACGCCTCAATCTGCCACTGCTCTCGCACGGCGGCGATGAACTGGCAGCCCAGGGAGGCGGGCACCAGGACTTTGGCAACCCGCTGCTGCTGCGGCGTGCCCTCGATCACGGTGTGCGCGTGATCGTGGCCCATTGCGCATCCCTGGGTGCGGGGCTCGATCTGCGGCGTCCGGGAAAGGCGCCACCCAAGGTGCGCAATTTCATCCTGTTCATGGACATGATGAGAGATCCGGTTTACGAGAAGCTGTTGTATGGCGATCTGTCCGCGACGACCCAGATCAACCGGGCCCCGGAGGCGCTGAAGACGCTTCTGACGGCGGATGAT
>JAUXGQ010000064.1 GCA_030621975.1 Gammaproteobacteria bacterium
GGGGATGGCGCCCTGCTCCAACAGGTAGCGCTAGGACTCCACACCGAAGTGGGCGACGGTCAGCTCGGGGCGGTGGTCAGAGGGCCTGGGGGCCCCGAGATTGTGCAGCCGGGCGACGAAGCGGCCCATCTGCTCCAGCAGCGGCGGACTTTCCAGGTCCGGCGCGCGTCCGCCGCGGCGCGGGTAGATGGCGAAGCGGAAGGGGCCGTGCCGGTGCAGGGTGCGATCATCCTCATCGCGCAGGGGCGGCACCACGGGGATCTCCAACTCGGCCAGTTCCCGGGTGAAGTCGTGTTCCTCCTGGATCGCCTCGTCCGACCACCGGTACGGCCGGTAAAACTTACCCACCAGCGGTAAGGCATCCTCGATGCCGATCTGGTAGACCCGGTTCTCGTAGCTGTTCAGCGCCAGCAGTCCTCCGTCGCAGCGATAGCCGAGCCCTTCGACGGCGTCCAGGATATTCTGGGGCCCCAGTTGTCCGAAGGCGGTGGTCTCGTCGAGAGCAGTAATAGGATTACCCGTGTCCATGGGGCGAGTTATACCACGATCTCGGTGAGGATCGACGTTAATCCAGACAAAGCCATATTCAGGATCCCGCGGAAGTTGGTCCGCAACGAGCGTTGGCGCCCGACACCGGATGTCGGGCGCACTCGACGAGTCACGCCGCTTGTCTGTACACTCTTGTCCCCAAAGCAACCAACTCCCTTGCTTGCAGCCTGTCGGACTTGGGGGTTCGTAGCGAGGGAAAGCGGGATCGAGTCAAGTTTTTCGATCGATTGAGGAGAATAGCCAGCCCTATTTGACGAAATCGATCGGAAAACCTGGCCGATAGCCGTTTTCCCGCACGACTGCATGGATGCAGGAGGTAGAGCAACGCATGGAGCAGTTGCCGAGTAGGACAGCCTAAGTCCGACAGGCTGCCGGGATCGTCCAAGTCCGATTAGTCCCTCGGGGACATCACTTCAATAAAGGGATGCCGCATGACCACCTCCGACTCGTCTTCTAACGATAAGATATTTCTGAGCCGAGCGCTTGAAGCAACCATTCGTATCGGCCTTATCCTGCTGCTGGCAGCCTGGTGTTTCCAGATCGTCCAGCCGTTCATCATTCCCGTGGTCTGGGGCATCATTATCGCCACGGCGACCTACCCGGCGTATCGCTGGCTAGAAGGCGCGCTGGGTGGCCGTCGCGGGATCGCGGCGACCCTGTTCACCCTGCTCATGATGGTCATACTGATCACCCCTACGTTGAAGCTCGCTGAAACCCTGGTCAATGGCTCGAGCCTGCTTTCAGGCTACCTGGAGGGCGAATCCCTCAGCATACCTCCGCCGCCGGAAAGCATCGCCAGCTGGCCTATCATCGGCGAACCGCTGTCAGGATTCTGGAATCTCGCTTCGGAGAATCTGGGGGCTGCGCTGCAACAGATCGCACCCCAGCTCAAGGCGTTCGGTGGCTGGCTGCTATCGGCGGCCGCGGGGGCGGGGCTGGGGATCCTGATGTTTGTGGTGGCGATCGTCATCGCCGGTGCGCTGTTGGCGAACGCTCAAGGCGGGCATCGCGCGGCCTACGCCATTGCGACGCGACTCGCAGGGGATCGCGGAGCGGAATTCGCCGATCTCGCGGAAGCGACGGTGCGCAGCGTTGCCCAGGGCATTCTGGGCGTTGCGCTCATCCAGTCGCTGCTCGCCGGAATCGGTTTTCTGGCGGTGGGCGTGCCGGGAGCGGGTCTTTGGGCGCTGCTTTGTCTGCTCCTTGCGATCATTCAGATCGGGATCGGTCTGGTTGTGATTCCCATAGTGATCTACGTGTTTTATACGGCGGATACCCTTACCGCCGTTCTGTTCCTTATCTGGTGTACGCCCCTCACCGTGCTCGACAACATTCTCAAACCGCTGCTGTTGGGTCGCGGCGTCAACGTGCCCATGGTTGTTATCTTCGTGGGGGCGATCGGCGGTTTTCTGACCTCGGGGATCATCGGCCTGTTTGTGGGCTCGGTGATACTTGCCCTGGGTTATACGCTGTTCGTCGCATGGCTTGCCGAAGATCCACAGGTGGGGCTCCCGAAAAACAATGCTGAATCGTCTTCACCCAAAGAAGTCACTTCCGAGAAAGGGTAGGCGAGCCCTTAGCTTCCGGGAATTCCCACCGCCGGGACATCTCGGGCATACTTTTACCCGCCGTTTACGGACGTGCACGCGTCGTCTTGAGGAAACCCTGAATGTCCGCGCTGATCGAAGTCCGAGATTTAGTGAAACACTACCCCGGCGTGCACGCCGTGGATGGGATCAGCTTCCAGGTGGAACAAGGCAGTTGCTTCGGATTGCTGGGTCCGAACGGCGCAGGCAAGACCACCACCCTGGAGATGCTGGAGGGCGTCACTCAGCCTACGAGCGGTGAGATTCGTTACAAGGGCCATCCGCTCGGCCGGCGTTACCGTGAGGAGATCGGCATTCAGTTCCAGACCACCGCCCTGCAGGATTTTCAGACGGTGCGCGAGTCCCTGGTCATGTTTGCGGCCCTCTACGAGCGCAGCGCCGACATCGGCGCGCTGGTGGACCTTTGCCAGTTGGGGGAGTTTCTCGACCGCGATACCCGCAAGCTCTCGGGCGGTCAGCGTCAGCGCCTGCTGCTCGCTATTGCCCTGGTCAATAAGCCATCGCTGGTGTTTCTGGACGAACCGACGACCGGGCTCGATCCCCAGTCCCGACGCAACTTCTGGGCCCTGATCGCAGGCATCAGACGGGAAGGCAAGTCCATCGTGATGACCACCCACTATATGGAGGAGGCGCACCGGTTGTGCAGCGAGATCGCGATCGTCGACCGGGGAAAGATCATCGCTCGGGGCCAACCCGATACTTTGCTGCGCGATCACTTTCCCGCCACCGCCGTGAGGCTGCCGTCATCGGCCCTGCCGCTGGCCGCCCCCCTTCCGAAGGGCGCCCACCGCCGCGACGGGGAGATCCAGGTCTTCACCGACGACGTGCCCGGGACCATCACCGCCCTGGAAACGGCCGGTGCGGTCCTCAGTGACCTGCAGGTCTCGTCCCCAACCCTGGAGGACCTGTTCCTCAAGCTCACCGGACATGCATTGAGGAGCTGAACGTGCTGCATCGCATCCTCGCCGTTTTGCGTGCGCGCCTGCGGGAATTCTACCGTGACAGGGCCTCGCTGATGTGGAACCTGGCAATGCCCTTGTTTATCGTATTCGGCTTCGCCTTCATATTCAGCGGCGAACCGGAGGATCTTCTCAAGGTCGGTGTAGTGGGCGGAGACGACGCGGCATCTCCCTTCCTGAACACCGACTACGTGCAATTCATCCCGGTGGACGATCGCGATACCGCGGTGTTGAGCGTGCAGCGCCATCAGCTCGACATGTTGCTGGATCTGGGGAGCGCCCCTGGTTACTGGGTCAATATTCATTCCGCAAAGGGCTATATGGCCGAACGGCTGCTGCGCGAGGCTTACGGAACCGTGCACGGCATGCCGGAACGAAAGGCGGTGGAAGGGCGCGATATCCGTTACGTGGACTGGGTGATGCCCGGGGTGCTGGGCATGAACATGATGTTTTCCTGTCTCTGGGGGGTCGGCTGGGTGGTGGTGCGGTACCGCAAGAACGGGGTGTTGCGCCGGCTGCAGGCCACGCCGCTCAGCGCATTCGAGTTCCTGAGCGCCCAGGTCGCCGCGCGCCTTTTGATCATCAGCGCGGTGACCCTGATGGTTTACCTGGGCGCCGACCTGTTCGTCGACTTCACCATGCGGGGTTCCTACTGGGCGCTGGCGCTGGTGTTTTTCGTGGGCGCGGCCTGCCTGACCAGCATGGGCCTGCTGGTGGCGACGCGCTTGCGCACGGAGGAGTTGGCCGACGGGCTGCTGAATCTGGTGTCCTGGCCCATGATGATACTCTCGGGGGTCTGGTTCTCCATGGAGGGTACCAACCCGGCCGCTCAGGCGCTCGCCCAGCTTTTTCCCCTGACCCACCTGGTAGCCGCCGCCCGCCGCATTATGATCGACGGCGCCGGCCTGGTGGAGGTGCTGCCGGAGGTCGGCCTGCTGGCGGCATTGACCCTGGCCTTGCTGGGGTTGTCGGCGCGGCTGTTTCGCTGGTCGTAGCTGCAGAGGTAGGCTGGGGCTCGCCCCAGCTCTTTGTTTCGCGAGCCGGTACGCGGCAAAGCTGGGGCAAGCCCCAGCCTACGGGTCTAGGAGCCTACGCGAGGTAGATGTATGTCCGACGATAATTCCGCTATAGCCCGCGTCCGCGAGGATATGTTCAAGTTTCGCGCAGGGTTTGAAAGTCTGAACCTGGCCAGCGTCTCGGATGCCGGCGTCCCGGAGGCCAGCGCCGCCCCTATGGTTTTGGGTCAGGACGGGGTATTTTATATTTATATCAGCGCGCTCGCGCGCCACACCGGCAACCTCGAGTCGAATCCACAGGCAGGGGTGCTGCTCATCGAGCCGGTTGAAGCGGCGTCGAACCCCTTCGCCCGTCAACGTCTCAGCTACCAGTGCGAGGCCGAGGCAGTGCATCGGGATACGGATGGCCTCGCCGATATCCGGCAACGCTTCGAGGAGCAGTTCGGCGAAATCGTCGCAGTACTCGAAAGCCTGCCTGACTTTCAGTTGTTTCGCCTTACCCCGATCAGGGGCACCTATGTCCGTGGTTTTGGCCAGGCCTGGCGCCTGAGCGGTCCCGGGTTGAGGGATCTCGAGCCCATGAATCCGGCGCGGGACCGCGCCGGGGACGCTGCTGAGCAAAGGGGTGGCAAGTGAGTAAAACGAGTGCCGGCATACTGCTTTTCAGATTCAACGCACAAGCACTCGAGATCTTTCTCGCCCACCCGGGTGGACCGTTCTTCGAGCACAAAGACGATGGCGTCTGGTCGATACCCAAAGGCTTGTGCGAGGACAATGAGGACCTTCTGGAAACCGCAAAGCGCGAGTTTCAGGAAGAGACAGGCTTTGCGGTTGACGGGGCGTTCATCGAACTGGGCTCGTTGCGGCTGCCGAGCGGAAAACTCGTCCATGCCTGGGCCCTGGAAAAGGATGTGGATGCGGGCAGGATGGTCAGCAACAGCTTCGAAATGGAATGGCCGCGGCACTCCGGGCAGATTCGGGAGTATCCGGAGATGGACAGAGCCGCCTGGTTTTCCCTGGCCGGAGCCAGAATCAAAATAGCCCGGGGGCAGGCCGAATTTATCGACCGGCTGGTGTCCAGAATCGGAAACAGCTGTTAGCCCCGCGGCCTGTTCTGACAAAACTGTCCGTGGGTAGACCGTAAGAAACAGCTTAACCACGGATGAACACGGCTTGGTCTTTATTCGAACACGTCGCTGTGCAGGCGTTGTTCCTGCGCGCCTCGTGTCCTGGCGTCGGCGACGAAGGTCTCCACCCAGTGCGCGGGGCCCGCGACGTAGACTTGGCATTCCCCTATCTGTGGAAACTCCTGTAACACCTGGTGCAGCACGTCTCCCGGCGCACTGGCCGGTTCCAACAGTCGGTAGCCGAAATTGTCGAGGGCGTCGTGCCAGGACCGGCACAGGTTGTCGAACAGGTTACCGGGACGATTTTCGTCGATGCGATAGAGCTGCAGGCGGGCCGCGTTGTCGATGGAGATCGCATGCTCTATGAGGCTCCTTATGGGGGCAAACCCCTCGCCGACGGCAACGAAAAGGGCAGGTTCTCTGGCCTCCTCCTGCAACAGGAACTCGCCTTCGGGCCCCTCCAGGAGCACCGTCTGCCCATCGGTCCCGGACAGCAGGGCCTCGCAGAAGTCATTCCCCGGTTTGCGGCTCACCAGAAACTGCAGGTTACGGGCGTCACAGGGGCAGCTTGCCACTGCCAGACTTCGGGTGAATCCGTTTTCCGTGGTCAGTTTAACCCGTTGGCCCGCCATGAAACGCAGGGTCTGAGTGCGTGGCGTCTGCATCCGCACCAGTGTCAGGTCGTCGCTCACCGGCTCGATACTGCGCAGGCTGCATCGGATCTCCTGGTGTGGCAGGTCGGTTGCCGTCAGCGCCTCCGAAGCCTCGAGCAAGACATCGGTGACCGCGGTATTGGAACAGGCCAGCACGAAGCCGGCGTCCTGTTCCTGGCCGCTCAGTACGTAATCATGGGCGCGGATCTTGCGCACCCGCCCTGAGAGTACCCTGACCCGGCAGGCACCGCAGTTTCCGCTGGAACACCCGTAGTCCAGGTGCAGTCCGGACTTCAAGGCGGCTTCGAGCAACGAATCGCTTCCCTCCACGAAGAACTCGTGGCCGCTGGGCGCAATCCGAACACTCGCTGAGACGATGCGCAGAAGAGCGTCCTTCGCAAAAAGCTCTGCCTCACGGTCGGCACTCCGTCCCAATTTCTCCAGGGATTGTCTCAGGCGTACGCTGAGGTCCTGGGTCTGGGCACGCAGCTCGGCCTCAGTGCCCCTGGCGGCGGTCTCCAGACGCTCGGCAACTTCGCTCACGAGCTGCTCGGCCGTATTGAGGGCCGTTTTGGTGCGAATCAAGACCCGTTGGAAGTCATGCAGGCGAGACATGAGGACTTCCGGCTCCGGGAGCCAATTGTCACCCTTATGTTTCTTAGGCCGGGCGTCGGCCATGATCAACTGCAATCGCTCGAGTACCGGGTCGCGGTCGATGTCAACCTCTGGATAGGCCTCGAGGAGTTGCTCTACGTCGATCTTGCCCTCGAAGGTGGGTAACCCCATGCAGCGTATCTTTTCCTGCAGTTCGCCCCGGGAGACTCCCGCAAGACGTGCGGCACGGGATAAGGAAAGGTGCTGAGACATGGCGGTTGTCCTGAATATGTGGTCCTCTTAGAGTAGCACCTGGCCCGCATGAAACCCACTTTGACGCGGGTTGGCCTGGCCGATTATTCGCTGCTCTCGTTTACCACAAAAAAATCCGCGTCTATCTGTGTTCATCCGTGGTTGTCTTTGTAAGGCTGCTAGGCCGCAATTCCGACTATTATTGAGTAGAGGACGCATCAGAGGATGCCTCTATAGGATCTACAAGACGGACGAGGAGGGTGGAACGATGAACGCGAAACTGGTCTCTTTCGGCGAGATTGAAATCGACGGCAAGCATTTCAACCACGATGTGGTGATCGAGAAGGGAGCGGTGAGAAAACGACTGAAGAAGCCGTCCAAGGCCTATCGAGACCGTTACGGCCATACCCCGCTGTCGGCCGATGAGGAGATACCCTGGCAGGGCCAAAGACTTTACATTGGTACTGGCATGTTTGGGGCACTACCCGTTATGCCGGAGGTCTTCGCGGAGGCAGAGCAGCGCGGGGTGGAGGTCGTGATCGACAAGAGCGAGGTGATCTGCCGACTCCTCGAGGAGTGCCGGCCGAGCGATATCAACGCAATCCTACACGTGACCTGCTGACAGCTCAAGGCGCAAGACGCTCGATTTTCCATTCGCCACTGTCAGTACGGGTATACTGGAAGCGATCGTGGAGGCGGTTTTCGCGCCCCTGCCAGAATTCGATGATGTGGGGAAACA
>JAUXGQ010000511.1 GCA_030621975.1 Gammaproteobacteria bacterium
CATCCCCCAGATTTCGGCGTTGTATTCCTGCATGGTGCGGTCGGTGGAAAAACGGCCGCTGGCCGCTGTGTTGAGGATGCTCTTGGTGATCCAGCTTTCCTGATCGCGATAGACGTTCGCAGCCTGTTGCTGGGCTTGCACATAGCTGCGGAAATCCGCCGCCACCATCCAGGGATCATGGGCGTCCCGGATGGAGTGGATGATGGGGTCGAAGAGCCCCGGCTCGAACTGATTGAAGTGACCGCTTTCGAGTAACTGCATTACCCTGCTCAGATCTCCATCGCCCGCAATGATGCCGCTGGGATCGTAGTTCTGCCGTCCGGCCTGCACCTGCTCGGCGGTCTGGCCGAACAGGAAAAAGTGCTCTTCCCCGACCTCCTCGCGGATCTCTATATTGGCCCCGTCCAGGGTGCCTATGGTCAGGGCCCCGTTCATCATGAACTTCATGTTGCCGGTGCCAGAGGCTTCCTTGCCCGCGGTGGAGATCTGTTCCGAAAGATCCGTACCCGGGCAGATCGCTTCCATGGCGCTGACCCGGTAGTTGGGCAGAAAGGCCAGCTTGAGCAGCTTGTCGACCGAGGGGTCGTTGTTGACCACATTGGCCACGTTATTGATCAGCTTGATGATCAATTTCGCCATGGCGTAACCGGGGGCCGCCTTGCCGCCGATCAACACGCAGCGCGCCGCCCAGTTTTCCGTGTCCCCGTCCTTGATGCGGTTGTACAGGTGAATGACATGCAGGACGTTCAACAACTGCCGTTTGTATTCGTGCAGGCGTTTTACCTGCACGTCGAACAGCGCCTGCGGGTCGAAGCGCACCCCGCACTCCTGTTCCACGAGCCTGGCCAGCCGCTCCTTGTTCTCCCGTTTGACGGCATGCCAGCGTCGGCGGAAGGCCCCGTCGTTGGCGTGCGGGGCCAGATTTCGAAGCTGCATCAGGTCTGCGATCCAGCCGTCGCCGATGGTGTCGGTAATGAGGTCGCGCAGGCCCGGGTTGCAGGCGGCGAGCCAGCGGCGCTGGGTCACGCCGTTGGTCTTGTTGTTGAACTTTTCCGGCCAGAGTTCATAAAAATCCCGAAACAGGCCCTCGGCCAGCAACCTTGAGTGCAGTTCGGCAACCCCGTTGACCGAAAAACTGCCCACGATCGCCAGATAGGCCATGCGCATCATGGGTTCCGGACCTTCCTCGATCAGCGACATTCGGGCCTGACGCTCATGATCTCCGGGCCAACGGGCGGCCACCTGGCTGAGGAAGCGGGCGTTGATCTCGTAGATGATCTCCAGCAGCCGGGGCAAGAGCTGCGCGAACAGACGCACCGGCCATCTCTCCAGCGCCTCGGGCAGCAGCGTATGGTTGGTGTAGGCCATGGTGCGGCTGGTGATCGCCCAGGCCGCATCCCACCCCAGGTCATAATCATCCATGAGCTGGCGCATGAGCTCGGCCACGGATATGCTGGGATGGGTGTCGTTGAGCTGAAAGCAGTTCTTGTCCGCGAAGCGGCTGAAATCCTCTCCGTTGAATTTGATCCAGATCCGCATCACATCCTTGATGCTGGCGGAGGCCAGAAAATACTGCTGGCGCAGGCGCAGTTCCTTGCCGTTTTCGCTCGCGTCGTTGGGGTAGAGCACCATGGTGATATGCTCCGCGGCGTTTTTTGCCTCCACCGACTCCGGATAACTGCCGGCGTTGAACTCGTCCAGGTCGAATTCGTCGGTGGCTTGTGCGCGCCACAGGCGCAGGGTGTTCACGGTGCCGTTGCGATAGCCGGGTATGGGGAGGTCATAGGGGACGGCCAGCACGTCGTGGGTGTCCAGCCAGCTTATGCTCAACCTGCCGTCCCGCCCCCGGAGCGTTTCCGTGCGGCCGCCAAACTGTACGCGCTGGGTGTATTCCGGCCGCTCCATGTCCCAGACGTTGCCGTCGCGCAGCCAATGGTCCGGTTCCTCCACCTGGAAGCCGTTCTCGATCACCTGGCGGAACATGCCGTATTCATAGCGGATGCCGTAGCCCGTCACCGGCAGCTGAAGGGTGGCGCAACTGTCCAGGAAACAGGCCGCCAGGCGTCCCAGCCCCCCGTTGCCCAGCCCGGCGTCCGGCTCGTTCTGGGCGATCTCCTCCAGCACCAGTCCCAGATCGTAGAGACCCTGTGTGGCGGCCTCGGTGACGCCCAGGTTCAGCATGGTGTTGCTCAGGGTGCGACCCATGAGAAACTCCAGGGACAGGTAGTGGGTGTATTTGCAGTCCGCCGCTGCGTAGGCCTGGTCGGTATTCTTCCAACGTTCCATCAGCCGATCTCGCAGGCTCAAGGCGAGGGCCTTGTACGGGTAGTGGGTGGTCCTGGATTTCCCGTCCCGTCCCAGGGTGTGTACGAAATAACGCTGGAAATCCTTTGCCAGGGCGGAGGCATCCATACCCAGTGCCGGGAGATCGGTCAGCCGGGCGTTCGGTTTGCTCTCGGACAGGGGCGTGAAAAATGGCAGGGCGTTGGTATCCATGATATTACCTCCGTAGGAGCCCGCTTGCGGGCGAACTGGTACCGCGTAACGGCCTTAGGGCTCGCTTCAAAATAACTTCACATTTCTGTGCGCCGATCCATCCCGTCTGACCGCGTTGTAACAACTAGAAATATAACAAATATTCCTGCGTTGTTACGCCTTGTCAGACGGGCGCC
>JAUXGQ010000471.1 GCA_030621975.1 Gammaproteobacteria bacterium
GCCAGGTCGCGGCCCATGCGCCCGGCCTCCAGCAGCAGGAACAGCCGGCCCACCAGCCCGCCGCCGGTGCGCCCGAATCCGCACGACAACAACGCCCGCGCCACCGGGATATCGCCCTCGCCCAGTTCCAGAATGCCGCGCACGAGATCGACCCGTCCCCGGTCAAGCTCCGTACGTGCCCAGTCGAGCGCCTGATCGAGTTCCCCGCGCGCCGGCGGGAACTTGTCCTGGCGGATCTGTTTGCGGGCATGGGCCAGGTGGGAATTCACCAGGATTGCCCGCACCCTGGGGTTGATGGGGTCGAGTTCCAGCGTCCGGCGCGCGTAGCGGGCAGCCTTTTTGAAGGCATCGCTGGCCAGGGCCGTCTCCACCGCCTCGATCAGTACCCGGGTGTCCTCCGGATACCGCGACAGGGCCTGGTCCAGCAGCCGGCGGGCATCCTTCAGTTGCTGCTGTTCACGGTAGAGGCGGATCAGCAACAGATAGGTGGGCGGGTCGTCGGGGTCATAGCGCAGACTGTTCTCCAGGGCTGCCAGGACATTCTTGTCGGGCGGCTCGGTCGCCAGCCAGCGTTCCACGCTCCGGCGCATCACCAGTGCGAGCGTCAGCGCGGATTCCGAATCCAGCTGCCGGTCCGGGTAGCCCAGCGCCAGACAGGCATCACGCCAGGCATTGAAAATCTGCTGCGGAGGCGCCGCCTCCTCCAGGCGCAGAGCCTCGATACGCGCCCGATGAAACTGCGACAGCGGACCGAAGACCTTGCTGTAACCTGCTTTGACCTGCAAGGAGGCCGGGAAACGTGCGCCTGTCTCGCGTACATACTCCGCTCCCAGGTCCTCGCGATGGCGCAGCAGAAAACGCAACAGCGTATCCGCAGCCGGGTGCTCACCCAGCTGGGTCAGTTCCTGGGCGAGACTGATCTGTTGTGGCGACCATCCCTTCAATGCCGCTGCAAAACGCCGCTCCGCCGTTCCCATGAGCCGGTAGCGGCGCATGAATTCCGCCCCGGGCAGCTGGCCGGCGCGGACCGCCGTACACAGGACGGAAAAGGGCGACCCCGACTCGACGCGCTCCAGTAAACGCCCGGCAGCCGTGGCATCGCTTTCCAGCAGGCACAGGGCCTTGAGGATCTGGCGGAAATCGCGAAAGGGCGAGCGGAACGGGATCGTCTTCAGCTGCTGCTCCATGACCGCGCCCTCGCCCCGGCAATAGGCCTGCAGAGCCGCCAGGGCCGCCGGAGTGTCAGCTTTCAGGGGGTCATCCGCGGGAAAGGCAGCCAGGATTTCCTCGTTCCCGGCCAGGACCTGGACCGCGCACAGCTCGCGCAGCCCCGGGAGCAGCCCCGCCTGCTCGATGAATGCGCGCTCCGCCCTGATCAGATTGATCGCCGGCTCGATCTGTCCGGTTTGAAACAGCCACTCGAAACAGGCGGGGTCGGCCAGCGGCAGTTGGCAGGTTTCGGCGCGGTTTCGCCAGATCACCAGGGCCTCCTTGAACATTCCCTTGTCCGCCAGTCCCCGGGCGCGGCCGGCATAGGCCGCCGCCAGAGACTCGATCCACGCCGGCCGCCGCTCCTGCTTCAGCAGGTCCTTGAAATCGGCAACGGCTTCCCGGAAGCGCCCAGCCGTCAGCAGGCGTATCCCACGGGCTTCCAGTTCCTCCCGGGCGAGGCCGGCCCGCGGCTTGCGGGTGCCCGCCCGGTGTTTGCGGTTCCTGTTTCGTTTTCTGGCCATCGACGAGTGGAAGTTTGGTTCCTGCAAATCGGGGGCGCAGTTTATCACTGCGGCCGGCTCTGTACAGCCCTCGGCCAGCCAGCCTTAGTAGGCTGACGGCAAGTTGTGGGGATGATCCTGGAAGCGATTCTATTCCGCGGTGCACTGCCAGGCGGTGATGCTGCAGGCATTCTCGGCACAAGCGATCGCCATGCGCGCCGGGTCGTGGATTGCAAGGCGCGATCGTGAGATGGTAGACGAAACGATAAAAAGATCGGCTCAAGAATCTCATACTGCGACTGTACGCGATTGCGTTCCTTGACATCCTCAACCGTCAGTTCAAACAGACGGGCCAGCACCGCATCGTCCACAAAGCGCGACAAATCACCCTTCTTGAAGTATTCTACTATGAACAGGATAGCTTCAGTGGCCGATCAATGCGCGTACTGGAACCAACAGATCTACCCCACTACACCCATAAAGACTATCTCCGCTGGGAAGGGCGATGGGAATTACTGGACGGGATCGCTTACGCGATGACTCCCGCCCCCTCTATTGTTCATCAACGCATCAGTCAAAAAATTGCCCGCTTGCTGGATGAATCGCTGGAGAATTGCGAACAGTGCGTAGCATTATTACCCGTCGATTGGAAGATCACCGAAGACACCATAGTCCAACCGGATAATCTGGTGGTCTGTTACCAACCTTCGGGAAGTTATCTCACCAGAGCACCTTCTCTGATCTTTGAAATTTTGTCCGCTTCCACCCGAAGCAAAGATGAAAAGATCAAATTCCGCCTCTATGAAACAGAGAGCGTCCTTTATTACTGCCTTGTTGACCCGAACGAGAAAATCATCAAAATCTTTCTGTTAACAGATGGGCGTTACATCAAACAAATCGATGCAAGGACAGAAACCTTCCAGTTTGATCTGGCAGAATGCCAAATCACCTTTGATTGCTCGAAGGTCTGGGTCTAGGATCAATGGGGTCAGACTCGATCGATTTTCGTTGCTTTCCTATAGTCCGCGGATTTTCGGTCCCCACCGCGCTTTGTAGGGGAAGTTTGCCTGTCTATGATTGCTTCAATCTGTTCCCTGAATCTACGCTTACCTAACACCCAGGCTTTATTCGTCGCATTTCGTATCCTGGTCAGTTCCGGCGCACTCAGCTGCTGTTCAAAGAGTTGCCTATAGGCGTCCAGTCTCTCTGTCTGGCCCC
>JAUXGQ010000116.1 GCA_030621975.1 Gammaproteobacteria bacterium
CCTGGCCCAGGGCCACGAAGCCGTCCATGGTCAGCTCGTCGAGATTCACCTCCGTCTCCCGAGGCGCTTCGCCTTCGACCTGGGGCAGGATGTAGGTCACCAGGGTGAACATCAGGGTCAGTCCCAGGCTGAAACCCAGGGTCGTGAGCAAGGGAGAACGGCCGTTACCGGTCCCGCCGGCGTTCATGCACCCTCCCCTGCAACCACCGGGGCCGGCTGTTTAGTGGTGCTGAGGTTGGCGATCCAGAAGATAAACAGGATGAACGCCAGAAACAGCAGGGTGACAAGGGTGATCATGTTCCCCGCATAGCCGATGGTGGGGATGAAGTTGTCCGGTGAGGCGTCCTTCATCACCGTGTACACGTGCCAGTGGGTGCGCACCGAGGAGCGCACGTAGCCCATCAGTGCCATCAACCAGGTGAAGGCGATGGGCAGGGCGAACAGCGCGTACTGGGCGCGATCCGGCACCTGTCCCCATCTGGAAGGCAACTGCCTGGCGCCCTTGAACATGAACGCGTCGATCACCACCCCGGAGACGATCACCACCAGAGTAGAGAACACCTGCATCACCGAGGAGCCCACCTTGTACACGGTGTTGGTGAAATAGCCGTAATAGATGCCGGCGAAGATGATGTTGGCGATGGCGATGACATAGATAGCGCCCATCAGGGCGTTGCCCGCCCGTTCCCATTTCACCGTCGCCACCTTGTCGCTGCGCCGGTAGAGCTGGAACGACAGGAAGGTCGCGATCAGCATCAGGATCACCGCGATGTTCTTGGCGGGCATGATGCCCAGGGGCCCCAGAATGTGGTGGTGACTACCACCCAGTGCGGCGATCTCCGAGGCGGACAGGATCAGGGTATGGGGCGTCACCCAGATCAGGAAGCAGACCACCAGGGTGAGCGCGATCCATTTGATGAAGCCCTGGTAGCGCACCGAGCCCTCGGTGCGCGACATGCCCGCCCACAGGTAGTAGTTACCCGCCAGCAGAATGGTGCCGATCAGCACCGCCTGGACGATGAACAACCAGGCCAGAATGCCGCCCATGGCGGTGATACCCATCTGCTGCGAATAGGCGTAGATCTCCGCCATCAGCCAGTAACCGGCGAAGGGCAGCGGCAGGAAGGCCAATATGGCGATGAAGTTCGAGGTATAGCCCATCCAGTCGTAATGAGCGCGTTCCTCCTGAGTCCGCGCGGCCAGGAACTTGTAGGCCGCGTAGGCCCCCACCACCGCGCCGCCGAAGGCGATGTTGGCGACGAACCGGTGCAGGTTGATGGGGTTCCACAGGGGACCCTTCATCACCTCCCAGATATTGCCTACCACGGCGCCCACCTCGTCCACGCCGGACGGGGCCATCATGAAGGTGACCCAGGAATTGGCCACCACCATCAGGGTGGCGCCCACCCCGTTGAGCATCAGTCCGATGGTCAGGTGCAGCCACTTGCGATCGCCATAGCGCATGGCGTCCCAACCGTAGTAGTAGACATACAGGAACAGGCTCTCGAGAAAGAACAACACCGCGTACACCAGCATCTGGGCGCCGAACACCCGCGTCAGATATTCCATGAACTGCGGGTAGAGCAGGAACAGGGCGAGGGTCAGGGAGCCACCGAACAGGGCCGTTATGGCGTAGGCGGTGAGCGAGATCTTCATGAACTCGTGGGCCATGTCGTCGTAGCGCTGGTCCCGGGTCTTCACCCCGATGAGTTCGATCACCAGCACGAAGATGGGTACCGCCAGCACCAGTGCGCCGAAGAACAGGTGCATCTGCGCCACCACCCAGACCACCGCCCGGCTGCTGACGCCGATGTTGGGATAGTCGCGGCGCTTGAGTTGCGGCGCCCCCACGAGCACCGACTCCTGCGCCGCTTCGGCCGATTCCGGCTGTGTCTGTTCCAGGGGCTGCAGCGGCGGCGCACCCTCCACCTGCACCCGGCCCACCGGCGCGATATGCTGTTCCACCGAACCCGCCAGATCCGTTCCGGCGGCCACCGCCCCCGCCCCCAGCATCACCAGCGCGGCGATAATACGTATCCAGAAACGCAACGTCGTTTTCCTATCTGCCATCATCCTCATCTCCGCCCCGGCCTACTGGGCCGGAGTCAGATCCCAGTTCAACGGCAGGCCCTGCATGGCCATCACCCCGTGATCCAGACCGTAGAACAGTGCCGCGGTGACCGCGAGCGCCGCCACCCAATACACCAGGGACTTCAGGACGCGTCCCACAACGCCTTCTCTGCTCATGCTTTTATCCCTGTTCAACCATGGTGTGGACCGACGCCGCCGGACCAGATCAGCAGCCACCAGAAAAACACCAGAACCGCCACCAAGGTGCCCAAGAACAGCTTGGGCCCCCAACCAGGCTTCAGCAGTCCTTCGTCGGCGGCGGTATCGGGAGAATCATCAACTTTGTCGTCTGTCATGGGCCACTCCTCGATTGCTCGGGATCGTCTGTCCCGTCCCGTGTTCAGGCCAACGACTGCAAATCCCAGGCCAACCTAAGAGCAAAAGCTTCCACCCTCCCGCAACTTGAGGCAACGCCACACCGCCGCCAGTCGAACTCCGACCACCACACCTCTTAAAGAATATCAAGGCTCGCGGGGCCCTACACGCCTCACCCAAAACCGTTGTTGCGGCCAGTGAAACGACACCCTGGCTCCGGTCCTCGCTTCCCGATACCGGCCGTTGCGCCGGCGGCGGGGCTGAACGATCCATTCACGAAAGCCGCATGTGTTGATCGATCGTTTCCATAGACTGAGCCCGAACAGTTCCCTCCCAACCCTGCTATCGACGGGCGCTGTTTGCCGCCACGGATTGAACGATTTGCGCACCTGATTGTGCTCGCATCCACGCCGCTTGAACGATTCGTGCAAATCCGCATCGGCACAGTTCATCGTCTATTAAACTCATCACGTTGTTTTCAAATAAATAAATAGTTCTGGTACGATAACTGCCTTCTTCAGCGACTGAATCCAATTCGTGCTATCGAACACCATGACCGACAACATAACCGCCCTGAGCGCCTTGACCCACCTGCTTAACGAAGGCGACGCAGCAGACCGCTGCTACTGCGCGCGGGCGCTGGGAAATCTGGGGGAATCGGACGGCGTTCCCGCCCTGCTCGAAGCGCTGCATGACGAAGACGTCGACGTGTGTGTCGATGCCGCCGCGGCCCTGGGCCGGATCGGCTCCAGGAGCGTGGTACCGGTATTGATCGAATCGCTGAATACGGACCCCAACGCCGAAGTGGCACTGGCAGTGACCCAGGCCTTGGGCAGGATCGGGGACGCGCAGGCTATCGAGGCCTTGATCGGCGTCGCATCCGAGCGCCCCGAACACCTGCACTTGAACGACGGGTGGGACGACTGGTGGGATATGCAGCTCGCCGCGGTGGAGACCCTGGGCCGCCACCAGGCCGAAACCGCGCTCCCTGCACTCCAGGCAATCCTCGAAGAACAGGATGCCAAGGACATCGAGGATCAGGTGCTCCGCGCCCTGGCTCGGATCGGGGGCAAGGGCCTCGACCTGATCGTCTCTCGGCTGCACAACGGAAGCGTCCAGACGCGCAGGCGCGCGGCCAGGGCACTGGCCAGCTCCGGCGCCGACAGGGCCTCACGAGTCCTCGGCCGGGCGCTGCAGGATGCGGAGCCGGAGGTAAGGATCGCCGCCATCGAATCCCTGGCGCAACTGCATGCCCATCCCTACCTGCGCGCGGTGTTGCTGTTGCTGCGCGACCCGGAGCAAGGTGTCCGCTCAGCGGCCGCAAACGCCGCCACGGAGTTGGCTCGGGAGGCGGGTACCGAGGCCCTGCAGGCGGAGTTGCTTCCGGTGCTGGACGATGCATCCCCCGCCGTGGTGCGAACCACACTGGGCGTGCTCGAAGCCCGCCTGAGCAGCGAACGGATCAACCCCGACATCGCCGCCAAGGCACTCGCTCTGCTGGAACACGATGACGAAGAGCTCGCAGCGTTGGCGGTGGCGCTCGTTGGCCGCTCGAATACGGACGCATCCGGCCAAAGACTTGCCGAACTGCTGGGGGAACGCGAACGACCAGCCCAGGTACGCCGCCAAGCCGCCATGGCCCTGGGCGCCAGGGGCCAGGCGGATGCCGCTGTGCTCGACGCCCTCACCCACGGCGTGCTGGATCCCGAGCAGCCGGTACGCCTCGGCGCGCTGGGCGCGTTGATGGCCCTGGGAGGCGCGGGAGACGGCGAACGGGAGCCCCTGGATCTGATCCTGGACGCCCTGGCCGGACAGCTCCGGGTCTCTGAGCCGATCGACGCGAACCCGGATGCGGCGCGACCGGAGCCGGAGGAGCGGATCATCGAATGCCGGCCGGACGCTTTGCAGGAATCCCACCCGGAGACAGCAGCTCAGGCGGCGGAACACGCAGCGAATAATGACGACGCGACCGCAGCGGGTGCTTCAGCCGAGGATGAGGTGCCATTGCCCAATGCCCCCGAGGGCACCCTGGGCCTGCCAGCCCAGCATGCCGCCCAATCCACCCTGGACGCCATCGCTGTCGACAACGTGGAGGCGGCTTTGTCGCTCGCGGAAGCACCGGACGAGACGACGACTATCGACCGGGACGACCCGGCGGTCAGGCCGTTCTTCGACCTATTGGATAAAAACAAGGAGGTGGCCGACAAGCTGTTTCCCAGCCGCAACGTGAGCGTCGAACTGGACGTGCGGCGCCTGAGTGCCCGCATACTGGCCGACAGCGACGCCGCTACGGCCATCGATGCCCTGCTGCAGACACTGAACGACAGCGACGCCGAGGTGCGCAAGGCCGTCGCCTTTTCCCTTGAGACCATCGCCGCACGCCATCCGGACAACCCAGCCCTGCTGAACGCCATCGGCCCCCTGGTGGCACGGCTCAGCATCGGCGACGGCGGACAGCGGGCCGCCTGCGCCCGGACCCTCGGTCATATGAGAAACCGCGCCGCCGTAGGTCCGCTGCTGGAGGCCCTGGTACAGGACCACTCCCACCTGCGCATCGCCGCCACCGAGGCCCTGGCCGAATTGGTGCTGAACGGCTCGGACCCTGAAGACGCCGACCACATGGTGCCGGTCGAGGCGCCCGTAGAGACCGTGGTGCAGGCCCTGACGGAGCGTCTCAACGATCCCGAGTCCGGCGTCCGCGTGGCCGCGGCCGAGGCCCTGGCGCGCCTGAACGGAAGCGACGCATTGAATGGCGCCCAACCGCGGGTGGTGCAGTGCCTCATCGACGCCGCTTACGCCGGAGATGGTCAACAGGCCCGCACCATGGGCCGGGCGCTACATGCGTTCGGCACCGCCGTGGCCGAGCAACCCCTGCTCGAGAGGCTCTCGGCCTGTGAAAGCAGCGGCGAGCGCCGCTTCGCCATCGAGATGCTCGACGAACTGCTACGCCCCGAGCGGGGGCAAGCGGCTTGACGCCGACCCGATCCATCCCACACACGAGGAAACTTACATGAAAACCAGGCTCACCGCCCTGACTATCGCTGTCGCCGTAGCCCTGCCCCTGGCGACTCACGCCGCTGCCTACAAGGAAGCCACGGTCGCCGGCGGCGGCACCATCAGCGGCAAGGTCACCTTCAGCGGGGACGACCCCGCGCCCATTACCTACACCATCTCCAAGGACAACGAAGTGTGCGGCACCGGTACCCGGGAGATCGACTATGTCCGGGTCAACGCTGACGCCCTGACCGATGTGGTGGTGTATCTGGCCAAAGTAAAAGAAGGTAAGGCGTTTCCCGAAGAACTGAGCAAGACTGAGCTGAACCAGGAGGGCTGCGAATTCAGACCATTCCTCCAGATCATGAAGAATGACACGAAACTTGACGCGATCAACTCCGATCCGGTGCTGCACAACATCCACACCTACGAGATCATTGGCCGGGTCAAAAAGACCGTGTTCAATGTCAGCCAGCCCAAGAAGGGTACCGTCACCAAGAAGGTCAAGCTCAAGCGCGGTGACGCCATGAAGGTGGAGTGCGACGCCCACGACTTCATGCACGGCTTCGTGTTCGTGGCCAAGAACCCCTATGCGGTCAAGGTCGGTGAGGACGGCAGCTATAGCATCGACAACGTACCCCCCGGCGAATACAAGATCGTTGCCTGGCATGGCACCCTGAAAAACCAGAAGG
>JAUXGQ010000346.1 GCA_030621975.1 Gammaproteobacteria bacterium
GCCGCAAAGCTGGGGCAAGCCCCAGCCTACATTTGCTGTTTGATGCCGATGCGTTATAAGCGTCAAATTCATCGTCATTTTGCACAAGCGTTACCTGACTAAGAGACTAAAATCAAGGAGACGAATTGATAACTCTGCTCTCCTATTGTGCTGTAAAGTTGGCATATGACCGAGCAAGAAATTATATCAGCGGGCACAAAAGCGCACGACCAGGACAGTCAGATCGTCGGATTGCTGACAGCCCGCGGAGAACTCGCGCACCGCGGACTCTAGGGTGCGGACCGTTTGTTCAGCGTCAGATATCTCAACAGAGGACAGCAGCGACCGCAGACGCTCATCGGAAAACAGCTCACGGCCTCTGTTCCTGGCCTCGGTGACCCCGTCCGAATAGAGCACTAACACATCGTTCCTGGCCAATTGCTGCACCGCTGCTTCGTATTCAGCATTCGCGTCCACCCCGATCAGGAGTCCACCGGACGAGTCCAGAAAATCGAAGTCCCCGCCACCGGGACCGAATACCGGCCAATTATGTCCGGCGTTGATATAGCTGAAGCTGCCGGTTTCAACATCGAGAACGCCGACGATCAGGGTCGCGAACATGCACCTTGCATTGTCCCGGCACAGTTTGCCGTTGAGATTTCGCACCACCGTCGGCAAATCGCGGTGCCGTAACATTTCCTCCCGCAACAGCGTCATGGTGCGGACCATAAACAACGCGGCCGGTATACCTTTGCCGGACACGTCCCCCAGCGCGACACAGATGCGTCGATCATCCAGCGGAAAGGTATCGAAGAAATCGCCGCCCACTGCATAGGCGGGCGTCATCCTGGCCTGAATGTCCACTTCCGGGTAACGACCGCCCAAGGATTCGCCCGTGGGAAGCATGCCCGCCTGAATATCCTGGGCGATGGAAAGTTCCCGTTGCAGATGTTCCCAGCGGAGTTGTTGCTCCAGGGCTTGTTGCATGGCGCGGTTGCGGTCCCGAAAGCGTCGGGCGAACAGCCGCATGAAATTTCTGGCGATGGCGGGTATCTTGAAGAATTCCTGCCAAAGGACGCCCTCGGGAATAGCCAGAACCCGGCTAGGCTCTTCCGCAACCACATTGGCGGTTGCGGGTTCCCCGTCGATGACGGAGATTTCACCCGTGCATTCCCCGGGCTCGATGGGAAAGCCCCCTTCCGAATCGGTCTTGTCGATGCGGGCCTTGAGCCGCCCGTCGAGCAGCAGATAGAGATGGCGGTTCTTCTCTCCCGGCTGGATCAATACCGCCCCGGGCTTCAAATTCAACTCGTCACACAGAGCGACAAGGGGCTCGAGGACGCTGTAGGGCACACCGCTGAAAAAGGATTGTTGCGAAATAAAGCCGTGCCGCCTGCGCTCGGCATTCGAGCGGCGGTCTTCTTCGATGATCTCGCTGGTGCTCAACCGCAAGGGGAAGTTCTGCATTTTCCGGGACTGGCGACGGTCGGTCCCGCGCTTTCTGCTACTCATCCTCGAGTTGATTCCCGCCGATGCGAAAGCGGACCAGGTTGTCATCATCGGCTTCAGGGCGAATCCCTAACGAGATGACACCGCTGCCTGGAAGGCGTACCGACTCGCGCTTCAGATACATGCGTTCCCCCTCCGCGCTCACCAGGTAGGTACCATTGGTGCTCTGGTCCGTGAGCACGAAATAGTCCTTTTTCGATTCAATGAAGGCGTGCATGCGCGAGGCAAATTCGCTCTCGACCACCAGTTGGCATTGGTCGCCCCGTCCCATGAACATGGGCGGTTTCAGGCCTTCCAGGTTGAGCTTTCGCCCCCGGTACTCCAACCCCAACGCCTGGCTCCGACCGCCGCCCTGACCAGGCGCCCAAACCGTGGAGAAGACGGTGGCCTGGGTATCCGCGTCGTCGACCAGGGCGTAGATATTGACCGGTTTGCTCTTGCCCTTGACCGTGGTGCGATCAAGCATGCGGGCGGAGACGCGTTGCTCAGGGCTGAGTTTTTGTACGGTTTCCTGGGTGGTGAGGATCTCGCCCGCGCGAGCCAGCCCGATCACCCGGGCCGCCAGATTGACGGCGTCGCCGTAGACGTCCCCCGCGTCAGGAATGACCGCCCCGTGATTGAAACCTACTTTGATGAAAACAGGTCCGGATACGTGGGCATCCTGCATCTCGTGTGCCGCATCGCAGGCGGAAACGGCGGTCGGGAAAGTGCTCATGACGCCGTCGCCCTGGGTGCGGATGACCGTGCCTCCATGGCGCCCGGTTATTTCGACCAGCAACCGCATACAGTACCCGGCAAGGCGGTGAGCCTCGGCGTCCCCCACCTTCTCGTAGAGGCGAACGCTGTCGCAGATGTCCGCGTACAGGATGGAGAGAGAGATTTGCTGCAGGGACATGGCCGACCAGGGATATTTATTTTACCGCAGTTTAGATTCGGCACCATTCACGGTCAAGCGCCATGCCCCTGAGCGGCTTACTCAGGCCCTTGCCGTTTCAGGAACATTCCCCCTATGCCGATAGGACAGGCCGACCCAGTCTTCCCCAGGCCGAGAGATCCGATTTTCGCCAAACGCGGGCAGATTTATTTATTATGAAACAAAAAAGAGATTAACGACATCAAGGCATCTCTAAAAAAAGTCGCACAGGGAGAATTCGGGCGCATCAACTTTGACGACGAAACCCCATGCTGAGGCATAACGGCAAGGCGGCAACATGATCAATGAATTAACAACGGTGGACGAGGATTCACCACAACGTGCGCATTTGAAAGTGGTTTTCATCGTTTTCGCTTTCTTGCCTCTAACGTCTCTCCACGAAAACCGGTAGCAACGATGATAACAGCGGCACATTTTTTGCCGTTCGAAAACGCGGTAACAACAGGGGTGTGGTTTGCTCCCTGCGTCGAAGGATTCCCTTAAAAATCTGGTAGCTACGGGTGGACTCGAACCACCGACTCCAGCATTATGAATGCTGTGCTCTAACCGACTGAGCTACGTAGCCATGTAGCGGAAAACATACCGGATTCCCGATGCCCATGTCAACGGGGGAGATGGGGTCATACGTTAAAGCGAAAATGGATGACGTCGCCGTCCTGGACGACATAATCCTTACCCTCCAGGCGCAGCTTGCCCGCCTCTTTCGCACCCTGTTCGCCCTCACAGGCGACGAAGTCTGCGTAGGAAGCCACTTCGGCCCGAATAAACCCCCGTTCGAAATCCGTATGGATGACCCCGGCGGCCTGGGGCGCGGTAGCCCCCACCGAAATGGTCCAGGCCCGCACCTCCTTTTCACTGGCGGTGAAGTAGGTCTCCAGGCCAAGAAGTTTGTAACCGGCCCGAACCACCCGGTTCAGTCCCGGTTCCTCCAGGCCCATATCGGCTAGAAACTCCTGCTTCTCGTCGTCTTCCAGTTCCACGATCTCCGCTTCGATGGCCGCGCATATGGGAACGACCTCGGCGCCTTCGGCGGCGGCCAACCCACGCACCTGGTCCAGGGCCGGGTTGTTCTCGAACCCGTCTTCGGCCACGTTGGCGATATACAGGGTGGGTTTGATGGTCAGGAAGTGGAGATCACGCAAGGCCCGTCGCTGCTGGTCGTTCATGGCCAGGGAGCGCACCAGGTCGCCCCCGTCCAGATGATCCCGCACCCTTTCCAGCAGGGCCATGTGGGCAAGGATGTTTTTGTCGCCGGTCTTGGCCTGACGGGTCACCTTGTCCAGGGACTTTTCCACGGTTTCCAGGTCCGCCAGCGCCAGTTCGGTGTTGACCACCTCTATATCCGACAGGGGGTCGATAC
>JAUXGQ010000520.1 GCA_030621975.1 Gammaproteobacteria bacterium
GACCTACAGGGATGTAGGAAGTTAGAGCAACGCAGGAGCAGTTGCCGGAGCAACAAACCGGTCGAACCCCTAAGTCCGACAGGCTCCTAGCTAATGCTCAGCAAAGAGCTGGCCGAGCCTTTCCCCCGGATCCCCGGCCCGCATGAAGGCCTCGCCTACGAGGAAGGCGTTCACTCCGTTTGACCTCATCAGGGCTACGTCCTGGGGGGTCTGTATGCCGCTTTCGGTGACCACCAGCCGGTCTTCGGGGATCGCGCCCAGCAGATCCAGTGTCGTTTGCAGGCTGGTCGCAAAGCTGCGCAGGTCGCGGTTGTTGATGCCGATGAGCCGGGCGTGCAGTGCCAAAGCGCGCTCCAGTTCCTCCCGGTCGTGGACCTCTACCAGCACGTCCAGATCCAGGTGGTCGGCCAGGCGGCTGAGTTCCATCAGTTGCGCGTCATCCAGACAGGCCACTATCAGAAGGATACAGTCGGCACCGATGGCACGGGCCTCGTATACCTGATAGGGATCGATGACGAAGTCCTTGCGGATCACCGGCAGTTCACAAGCGGCCCGGGCCTGCCCCAGATATTCGTCGGCACCCTGAAAAAAATCCCTGTCCGTCAGCACCGACAGACAGGAGGCGCCCGCACGGGCATAGCTCTGCGCGATCTCCGCCGGTCGGAAATCCTCCCGCAACACCCCCTTGCTGGGCGAGGCCTTTTTGATCTCGGCGATGACTCCCGCCTGACCCGCGGCGATCTTCGTCTCCAGCGCCCGCACGAAGCCGCGGGTCGGCGCCATGCCTTCCAAGGTCTGCGCCAGATCCCTCAGCGGGCGCCTTTCGGCGCACGCCGCGATTTCTTCCGCCTTGCGCCGAATGATCTTCTTCAGGATGTCGGGAGTATCCTGCATACCTGTTCCATTTGGTTAGGATCCGGAGTCGAAACCCTGGGTCAGGACGACAAGACGGTCAAGACGGGTACGCGCCTCACCACTGTCGATCGCCGCATCGGCGCGGCTCACGCCCTCGGCCAGGCTGTCGGCCACACCGGCCGCATAGACCGCGGCGCCCGCGTTCAGCACCACGACGTCCCGCGCCGGCCCGGGGTTGTCTTCCAGGACCGAGCGGATCATGGCCAGGCTCTCCTGGGGGCCATCCACGGCCAGGGCCGAGATGTCGGTGCGGCCCAGCCCGAATTGTTCAGGGGTGATGGCGTAACGGCTTACCCGGCCGTCCCTGAGCTCCGCCACCTCGGTTTTCTCCCCGACGCTGATCTCATCCAGGCCGTCGCGCGCGCGCACCACCAGCACGTGACGGCTGCCCAGTTTCTGCAGCACATTGGCCAGCGGCTCCAGCAGGGTATCGCTGAACACACCCAACACCTGATTCGGCGCGCCGGCCGGATTGGTGAGCGGGCCGAGTACGTTGAAAACGGTACGCACCCCCATCTCCCTGCGCGGTCCGATGGCATGCTTCATGGCCCCGTGATGAGCCGGAGCGAACAGGAAGCCAACACCGACTTCCCGTATGCAGCGGGCGACCTGCTCGGGGGTACAGTCCAGCCGCACACCCGCCGCCTCCAACACATCCGCGCTGCCCGACTTGCTGGAGACGGAGCGGTTGCCATGCTTGGCCACCCGCGCCCCCGCCGCCGCCGCCACGAAGGCGCTGGCGGTGGAGATGTTGAAACTTCCGGATGCGTCGCCGCCGGTGCCACAGGTATCCACCAGGTGCTCGGCATCCACGTCCACCCGGGTCGCGAGATCCCGCATCACGCCGGCAGCAGCGGCTATCTCGTTCACGGTCTCGCCCTTCATACGCAAACCGATCAGAAATCCCCCGATCTGGGCCGGCGTGGCGCCACCGGTCATGATCGTATGCATAACCTCTCGCATGTCGTCCCGGTTCAGTTCCTGGCGGTCGATGACGCATTGAATCGCTGTTTTTATGTTCATAGTCAGGTTACGAAATTACGCAGCAGGTCATGCCCCTGCCGGGTCAGGATAGACTCGGGATGAAACTGCACGCCGTAAACGGCCAGATCCTTGTGCTGGACCCCCATGATCTCGTCCATGACACCCGCCTCGGTCAGGGTCCAGGCGGTGATCTCCAGACACTCGGGCAGGGTCTCCTGCTCGATTACCAGGGAATGGTAACGGGTCGCCACGAACGGGTCGTCCAGCCCCCTGAACACCCCCCTGTCGTTGTGATGGATATCCGAGGTCTTGCCGTGCATGACCTTGTGAGCGTGCACAATGCGCCCGCCAAAGGCCTGACCGATGGACTGATGGCCGAGACAGACACCCAGGATCGGCATGCGCCCCGCGAACTCCCGGATTGCATCAACCGATATCCCGGCCTGCGCCGGCGTACAGGGACCCGGCGAGATGACAATCCGATCCGGCTTCAGATCGGCGATTTGTTTCAGGCTGATCTGATCGTTGCGAAAGACCTGCACGTCCACACCCAGTTCTCCCAGATACTGCACCAGGTTGTAGGTGAAGGAGTCATAATTGTCGATCATCAACAGCATGGTCGAAATGTTCTTACGTTAAATTTAACGGCTGATCCTTTGCCGTCGGTGCGGTACACTATTTTACGCGGTTGTCATAAAAACGAAACATAAAGCTGCAA
>JAUXGQ010000387.1 GCA_030621975.1 Gammaproteobacteria bacterium
CGAAAACCTGGCGGACGACTAGGAGCCTGTCGGACTTAGGGGTTCGTAGCGAGGGGAAGCGGGATCGAGCCAGATTTTTCGATCGATTGAGGAGAATAGTCGGCTCTATTTGACGAAATCGATCGGAGAATCTGGCCGATATCCGCTTTTCCGCAGTAGGATACCCTAAGTCCGACAGGCTCCTAGCGCAGGGCTATGTCATTACTCGTTTCCAACTGACTGACCTGCCGACAGGCTCCTGGGATCTCCACTGATCCAACGGCTGTCAGGGGATCAGTTGGCCGAACCTGTCTACCCGGAGGCACTATGACCGTTAAACCAAAAACCCAGAACATGGCCGTGTACTGCGATTTCGAGAATGTCGCACTGGGTGTGCGGGATGCCAAGTATTCCGCCTTCGATATTCAAAGGGTGCTGGAGCGCCTCCTCCTCAAAGGCAACATCGTGGTCAAGAAGGCCTACTCGGACTGGGAACGCTACAAGGAATTCAAAGCGACTATGCACGAGGCGTCCTTCGAGCTGATCGAGATCCCCCATGTGCGCCAGTCCGGGAAGAACTCAGCCGATATTCGCATGGTGGTGGATGCCCTGGATCTCTGCTACACAAAATCCCACGTCGACACCTTCGTCGTCATCAGCGGCGATTCGGATTTCTCCCCCTTGGTCAGTAAACTGCGCGAGAACAACAAGCTGGTGATCGGTGTCGGTGTCAAGGAGTCCACTTCTGACCTGCTGATCGGCAACTGCGACGAGTTCATCTTTTACGACGATCTGGTGCGCGAGACCGAAAAAAAGCAGCGCAAGGCCAAGCGCAAGAGCGCGGCGGGCAAGGTCGCGCGCAAGACGGCGGGCCAGGACGAGGAGCAGAAGAAGCAGGAGGCGCTGGATCTGGTCATGGAAACCGTCGAAGCCCTGTTCGAGGAACGGGGGGAGCAGGAAAAGGTGTGGGGATCGATGGTCAAGCAGGCGGTGAAACGGCGCAAACCCGGCTTCAACGAACGTTATCATGGTTTTCGAACGTTCGGGAATCTGTTGGAAGAGGCCCAGACGCGCAAGCTGCTGGAATTACAGTACGACGAAAAGTCCGGTGGTTATATCGTCAAGAGCTTCGCACATGACGAGTAGGATTGACAGGATCTTGAAATGTGCCTTACGGACGCGGATCTTAATCAGATCACCAAGGAGACGGCTATGACCAACCCAGTGTGTGTAATCCTCGGCGCGGGGCCCGGAAACGGTCTGGCCTGTGCGAGCCGTTTCAGCGCCGAGGGCTACCGCACGGCGCTGCTGGCGCGGGGCGAAGCGACGCTGCGCGCCCTGGAAGCGGATGTGCCCGGCGCCAGGGGCTACATCTATGACGCGACGGAGCAGACAAGCGCGGAGCAGGTTTTCGCCCGTATCCGAAGCGAGCTCGGGCCACCCGAAGTCCTGCTCTACAACGCCTCGACCCGGGACTTCGGCGACATCGAGCACACCAGTCCCGACGCCTTCGAACAGGCCTGGCGGGTGAACAGCTTGGGCTGCTTCCTGGCGGTCAAACAGGTGATCCCGGACATGCGGCAAGCGGGGCGGGGGACTATCGTGATCATGGGCGCTACCGCATCCCTGAAAGGGGCGGCGGGGTTCGTGGCCTTTGCCGCCGCGAAGGCGGCCCAGCGCAGCCTTGCCCAGTCCCTGGCCCGGCATCTGGGGCCCCAGGGGATCCACGTCGCCTACGTCGTGATCGATGCGGTGGTGGACATGCCGGCATCCCGTACGATGCTACCGGGCAAGCCGGAGGAGTTTTTCGCCCAGCCCCGGGACATTGCGGAATCCGTGTTCTTCCTGACCCGGCAGCCGCGCTCGGCATGGACCTTCGAACTGGATCTGCGGCCCTTTGGTGAGAGCTGGTGAGGACTGGTCGGAGTACTAAAGCTTTTTGTCTTGGACATGCTCCGGCGGTATCTGGTCCGCGATCAGTCGGCCGAGCTCATCGAGTTTTTCGTAGCCTTCCAGCCGAATACCCCGGTGGGTCTTTAATTTTATCTGGATGTGTTGCAGCTCACCTTTTTTGCGATAGTAGAACATTCCGGCGATCTTTTTCACGTCGAGCTCCGTCACCTTTCCGCCGGTCCAGAACCGAACCTTGCCTGGCAGTACTTCCACTTCATGGTCCCGGATCATGCGCAGATATCTTAGATGGCGGTAGTAGTTGACCAGATTGGCCAGTACCAGGAATCCGACCACGGACCATAGAAGGACGTCGCTGTATTTTTCCGGATACTGATAGTTTTGCACCGCGATCATGCCGGCCAGGAGCAGACTGAACACAGTCCCCCAGAAGGTGTTCTTCTTACGCTTGCGAATCTCCTGTTCGCTGATTGCAAATGCCATATCGATTTCAACCTTGTTCCGGTCGTTGACCGCTTCGCACCACCGCGATGATATTCCATTTTCGGGTCCATTTGTGTCCTCTGGGTCGCGTCAGCAGAAAAAAATACCCTTGGTTAACAGGCAATAGCGTGGATTTTGTTTTTATGCGGTTGATTTTATTGGGTAAAAAACGCAAAATGCGCCCCTGCCTCTGAGGCTGGCGATTGCAGCGGCGGTGACCGGCGAAGAGGATTTTTTCATTTCCTGATTAGCGAGGAGCGATCGATGAGACTGATTCTTTTGGGGGCCCCGGGTGCGGGCAAGGGTACGGTTGCCAAGTTGCTTACCAAGATGGACGGTTCCGTGCAGATTTCCACCGGGGATATCCTGCGCGGCGCCGTACGCGCGGGCAGCGACCTGGGTAAAGAAGCGGAGGGGTACATGACCCGTGGAGATCTGGTTCCCGACGATCTCATCATGGGGATCATGGAACAACGCCTGCAGGAGCCGGATTGCGAGAACGGCTTTTTGCTGGACGGCTTTCCCCGCACCATCCCCCAGGCCGAGGCCTTGAAAGCGATGCTGGCCAAACTGGGTATCGCCCTGGACATGGCGGTGGACATCGACGTTCCCCGGGACGTCATCCTCGATCGCCTGACCACGCGTCGCACCTGCTCCAATCCAGACTGCCAGGAGATCTACAATGTCAAGACCATGCCACCCAAGCAGGAAGGCATCTGCGACAAGTGTGGCAGCCCCGTAATCCAGCGCGACGATGAGACCGAGGCGGCCATCAGCAAGCGCCTGGACACCTACAATGAAAAGACCGCTCCCCTGGTGGGCTTCTACGAGAAGGAGGGCCTGTTGTTGAGCGTCAATGCCACCTCCAGCGAAGCCGTGATCTCGGGCGTCAAGGAGAGGCTCGCAGGCTGAATTCTTGGAAACGGGGGGATCTCTTTTGAAGCGGTGTTCTTCGAAACGTCCCCTTTTCTCCTGTTTCCACTTTCATAGACCAAGGTATTACCATGCAAGTAGTCATCATTCCCGTTACGCCGCTGGCTCAGAACTGCTCGCTCCTTTGCTGCGAAGCTACGCGCAAGGCGGCCGTCGTGGATCCCGGTGGCGACCTTGAGAAGATACTGGCGGCGGCGC
>JAUXGQ010000088.1 GCA_030621975.1 Gammaproteobacteria bacterium
AACCGCTCAACGTACTACCAGTCGTGGGTGTGGGGGCCAACCGGATAAGCACGCTTACTACATCTAGTAAGAGGGTGTGAAAACCGGATAAGCACGGTTTGATGTGGTTCCCACGAGCTTTGGGCGCCAGCCTACTATGAGCAAGCAAAGTCGCATCTACCAAAAGCTTTTTTTTTCTCTATTTTTTCCTTTGTGTCTCCGTGCCTCCGTGTGAGACACTTTTTTTGTACCGAGATGTGGGTAAAGGGCAGGGCTAGCGTAGATAAAAATCAACCACGAAGAGCACGAAGGACACGAAGAATTTCTTGTTTTTCTTCGAGTCCTTCGTGCTCTTCGTGGTAAAAATAGAAATGTGGGCTCCTGTAATATTCGGGTTCATTACTCTCATTGGTCTGAGGCAATGCCTCGCTAGCATCTTCACTCTACTTCAGCGGCGGCAGTTGCTTTTCAGTAAACATTGAGAGATGAATTTGTATGACTAATAAGATCCTGATTCTCCCCGGTGACGGTATCGGGCCGGAGATAGTGGCGGAAGCCGTCAAGGTACTGGACTGTCTGCGCAAAGACTTCGGGCTGGGGCTGGAGATGGAGCAGGGGCTGGTGGGCGGCAGTGCGTATGACGAGACGGGCCATCCGCTGCCGGATCTGACCCTGGAGCAGGCCGGCGCGGCGGATGCGGTCCTGTTGGGTGCGGTTGGGGGCCCCAAGTGGGAGTTCCTGGATATTTCGGTGCGCCCGGAAAAGGGTCTGCTGGGTTTGCGGGCCGGCATGGGGTTGTTCGCCAATCTGCGTCCCGCCATACTCTATCCGCAGTTGGCCTCGGCGTCGACACTGCGCCCGGAAGTGGTTTCCGGACTGGATATAATGATCGTGCGGGAACTGACGGGTGGGATCTATTTTGGTCACCCCAGGGGGGTCAGAACGCTTGAGAATGGCGAACGGGAGGGCTATAACACCTTGGTCTACCGGGAATCGGAGATCGAGCGTATCAGTCGCGTGGCGTTCGATATCGCGGCTAAACGCGATCAGCGTGTCTGCTCCATCGACAAGGCCAATGTCCTGGAGTGCACGGAACTCTGGCGTGAGGTGGTAAGTCGCGTTGCCACAGAGTATCCTCAGCAGACACTCAGCCACATGTATGTGGATAATGCGGCGATGCAACTGGTTCGGGCGCCGAAACAGTTCGACGTGATGGTGACCACCAACATGTTCGGCGATATCCTGTCGGATTGTGCCGCGATGCTGACCGGTTCCATTGGCATGCTGCCCTCCGCCTCCCTGGACGAACATGGCAAGGGCATGTATGAGCCCATTCATGGATCTGCGCCGGATATTGCCGGGCAGGGCCTGGCGAACCCGCTGGCAACTATCCTCTCCGTCTCCATGATGTTGCGATACAGCCTGGATCAGGAGGCGATGGCGGTGCGCGTCGATAGCGCCGTCAACCGGGTATTGGAGCAGGGACTGCGGACCCCGGATATCTGGGCTGAGGGGGATACCCGGGTCGGCACGGCCGAGATGGGTGATGCCGTAGTGGCGGCACTAGCCGACCAGTGAACAGAAATGGGCAAACTTTTGAGGCACATCGAGATTCTGTTGTGAATTTAACGCCTGAATTCCGAACGCCTGAATGAGTTACGAAAGCATCCATCCGACCCGCTGATACCCGCTTTCTGAGACTAGGAGGCTGTCCGAGAATGGGGGCCGTAGCGAGCGGACGTGGGGCCGAGGCGGATTTTGTGCTCGAATGAGGCGAATATTGGGCATATTTAACGAATTCGAGCGCAAAATCCGGCCGGCATCCACGTTCGCGCACGCCTACATGGATGTAGGTAGTTAGAGCAATGCAGGAGCAATTGCCGAGTAGGTCATCCATTCTCGGACAGCCTCCTAGCAAAGCAGTCCAAGGCAAGGTATCTGTAAGCACAGATCGATTTGATGATATATTGAACGACAGGAACCAAACGCATGAGCAAGGTATTTGATGTCGCCGTGGTAGGCGCGACCGGGGCGGTGGGCGAGACCATGTTGTCGATACTCGCCGAACGCAGGTTTCCGGTTGGGAATGTGTACGCCCTGGCGAGTAGCCGCTCGGTGTCGAAACGGGTTCCCTTCGGCGGCAAGCAACTCACGGTTGAGGAGTTGTCGGGATTCGACTTCAGCAAGGTGCAGATCGGTCTGTTTTCCGCTGGGGCTTCCATCTCGAAAGAGTTTGCCCCAAAAGCCGCCGCCGCGGGTTGTGTGGTGATAGATAATACCTCGCAGTTTCGCTACCAGGAGGATATTCCGTTGGTAGTGCCGGAGGTGAATCCGGAGGCGATCGCCGACTACAGGACACATGGGATTATCGCCAATCCCAACTGTTCTACGATACAGATGCTGGTGGCATTGAAGCCGATCCATGATGCGGTAGGTATAACGCGTATCAATGTCTGTACCTACCAGGCGGTATCCGGTACCGGCAAACCGGCCATGGAGGAGCTCGCCGGCCAGTCGGCCAGGTTGTTGAATGGGAAACCCATAACCGCACAGGTCTATCCCAAGCAGATCGCCTTTAATGTATTGCCCCATATCGATGAGTTTCAAGACAACGGTTATACCAAGGAAGAGATGAAAATGGTGTGGGAAACCCAGAAAATCCTGGGTGATCCCTCTATTCTGGTGAATCCCACCGCGGTGCGTGTACCCGTGTTCTATGGTCATTCGGAGGCGCTGCATATCGAGACTCGGGAAAAGATCAGCGCGGCCCAGGTACGGGCGCTGCTGTCAACGGCACCGGGTATCACGGTCCTGGATGAACACCAGGACGGAGGTTATCCAACAGCGGTTACAGAATCGGCGGGAAATGACGATACCTTTGTAGGACGTATCCGGGATGATATTTCCCATCCGCGCGGATTGGACTTGTGGGTGGTCTCGGACAATCTGCGAAAGGGCGCTGCGTTGAACAGTGTGCAGATCGCGGAAGTTCTGGTAAAAAACTATTTATAAGCTATAGTTAGCTGATATATAGAAAGTACATTCTATTTGTTGTCCCCAGCTGCGGGACGCTTTAAGGAGTCTCCACTGTTTGGTGCCTGGGCACTGGAATCGGGGAGGCGAGGAGAAGATATGGTTCGCAAACTGCCCCTGGTATTGGCCATGGCCGCTGCGCTATCCCCGATCGGTGTTGCGGCACTGGGGCTGGGAGAGATCCATCCCAGGTCGGCGTTGAATCAGGGTTTCAATGCAGACATAGATCTACTGTCGGTAAAGCAGGGTGAATTGGATGATGTAAAAGTCAATCTCGCATCACCCGAGGCGTTTGCTCGCGCCGGTGTGGAGCGTTCGTTTCTGCTCTCCAAATTACGTTTCAAACCCAAGCGCAAGGCCGATGGATCAGCGGTGATCGAGGTCACCAGCCAGCAGTCGATTCGTGAACCGTTCCTCAATTTTCTAGTCGAGGTGAACTGGCCGAAAGGGCGGTTGCTACGTGAGTATACGGTGTTACTGGATCCGCCCGTCACGCTCGAGCGGGGGCCAGCGCCAGTACAAGCGCCGACCCAAGCTTCGACCTCCGTTACCGGGTCGACAGCTGGGCGTTCGAGGGCTGGAGTGGCGAGTGCTGCGCGACCAGTGACCTCGAGCTCCACAACGGTTGCGGAATATCGGACCAAACGCCGCGATACGCTGTGGGAGATTGCCAAGAAGCTGAAGTCGGATCGGGCCTCGGTAGAACAGATGATCATGGCGCTGTGGCAGGAAAATCCGCACGCCTTTTACAACAACAATGTCAATAATCTGAAGGTGGGAAAAATCCTGAGAATACCTGTTGACGAACAGGTGCGCAGTGTCGGCAAAGCTCAGGCCCGGCGGGACTTCCTGGTGCAAGCCTCCGCCTGGAAAGCGCAGCGTCGTTCGGGCGTTACACCGGCGGCGCAACCGTCTGTAGCGGCAGCGAAACCGGTATTGGCTGAGCCGGCACCTGTTGCGGCGGTATCGCCCGCGACCCCTGAATCGGAACTCAAGTTAGCCAGCGCACCCGCGGTAAAAGAGCCCGAGTCCCCACCATCGGAGGCAGCGGGCGACAGCGAGCTGGTGACCGACTTGAGGAATCAACTGCTGTTGACACAGGAGGTGGGCGAGAGCGCTCGTCAGGAGAGTGACGATCTGAAGAGCCGCGTTGATCTGTTGGAATCCCAATTGCAGGACATTCAGCGTTTGCTCGAACTGAAGAACGATCAACTCGCGCAATTGCAGGCCACGGTGGTTGGCCGCACGCGGGCCGGGCAGGCGCTGGAGTCCGAGGGCGAGACTGAAGCCCCGATTTCGGATCTGGAACAGGCTGCGCGAGACGAGCAATTTTCCGAGCTTGAGCAGCCGACCGAACCCGTGGTTGCCGATGCGCAGCAGCAACCGGTATCCGCTCCCGGAGCGGTCGACAGGCCTTCTTCCACGGATAGTATTTTCGACACACTCAAAGAGAATGCCACCTATCTGGGTATAGGCGGCGTTGGACTGGTATTACTCCTGGGCTTGATCGGGCTATTCATAAAACGGCGCAGGGAAGCGGTGGCGGGATTTCAGGAAAGTATTCTTGTGGAGGGCGAGACAGGCGGTGTCACTGAGGAGCTGAGCCAGGCTTCGTCACCCAAGTCGGAGTTGACCGATGACATCTCCTTCCTCAGCGATTTTACTCCCAGTGACATAGAGGCCTATCACGAGGACACCGGCGAGGTGGATCCCATCTCCGAGGCCGATGTTTATATCGCTTACGGGCGTTATCAGCAGGCCGAAGAGTTGCTAGGCCAGGCTATCAAACAATATCCGGAGCGTCTGGATCTGAAGCATAAGCTGGCCGAGGTCGCCTATGCGAAAAAGGATCGCGAAACCTTCGCCAGTGTGGCAGCGGAGCTTAACCAGGCGGGTGCGCGCCGGGAGAACCCCGAAGCCTGGCAAAAGATTCTGGTCATGGGCAGCGAGTTGCTGCCGGATAACGAGCTGTTTGCCGGTGCCGGTTCGGTGCAGATAAACACGGAGGATACTGGCGTTACCCTGGATATAGCAGCAGATGATCAGACGGCACCGGGTCCCGGAACGGATGCGACGGGGGGTCTGGATTTCGATCTGGACCTGGGTGTAGAGCATGACGAGGCCGAGCGGAAGGAGGATCGGTTTAACCAGGATGAACTGTTGGGAGAGAGCGGGGCTGAGCCTTCCGACATGGAAAAACTGGGGCTGGATCTCAATATCGATGAGTTAAACGAGCTGGAGCATGCCCTTAACGACGATACCTCTTCAGTTCAAGATGAGATAGAGGATCAGTTTAACCTGGAAGACTTCACCCGCGCCGAGGTAGAAGGCCAGGGGATGTCGACACTGGATCTTGACGAGTCGGAGCAGGAGATCTCAATCGCTGATCTGGATTTGGGCGACCTGGACCTCGGCGACAAGATTGGGGACGAGGAGAGATTGGCCCTTTCCGATATGGGTCTGGACGCTACGCCTATAGAAAACGAGGCTGATTTTCTTGCCACTTCCGAGTCCCTGGGGGCCGAGGACCAGGCCGCCGATGAGGTGACGACCAAGCTTGATCTGGCACGAGCCTATGTGGATATGGGGGATGCCGAGGGGGCACGCAGCATACTCGATGAGGTGTTGTCGGAAGGCAATGCCAACCAGAAGAAAGAGGCATCGGTGCTGCTGGAAAACCTGAGCTGACAACTCAGCCTTTGTTGTGACTGTTCCGGGTTTGTCGCGTATCGCCCTCGGTGTGGAATATGACGGTTCGGCGTTTCATGGTTGGCAGATCCAGCGGGGTGTGCGTACGGTGCAGGAGTGCCTGGAACAGGCACTGAGCCATGTTGCGGATCATCCGGTTCGTGTACATTGTGCCGGTCGTACGGATCGGGGTGTACATGGACTGCAGCAGGTGGTCCACTTCGATACCCGAGCCCTGCGCAGCGAACGTTCCTGGGTACTTGGCACCACCGTCAATCTTCCCTCCGATACCGGGGTGGTTTGGGCCAAGCGGGTATCAACCGCCTTTCATGCCCGATTTTCCGCCACCGCGCGTCACTACCGCTACTTAATTGCCAACCGGCTCACCCGTCCGGTGATTCATCATAAACGGCAGGTGTGGTGTAATAGACCTCTGGATGCATCCCGTATGCAGCGGGCGGCCGGGGACCTGTTAGGTGAACACGATTTCTCCTCTTTTCGGGCTCAGGGATGTCAGGCCAAGAGTCCGGTACGCAGAGTAACCCGTCTCGATATCTCCCGGCAAGGTGGCCTGGTGATTATGGAGGTGAGCGCCAACGGCTTCCTGCATCACATGGTGCGCAATATAGCCGGGGTCCTGATGGCCATCGGCCGGGGCGATCAGCCAGTCGATTGGGCAAGACAGGTGCTGGAGCATCGCGATCGTTCGCTGGGTGGTGTGACAGCGCCGCCCGAGGGGCTTTACTTGGTAGGTGTCAGCTATCCTGCTGAATTCGGTTTTCCGGATCCGGTGTAGCCAAGCAAGGATTTCACCGATGATGGCTTAACCAAAATGGAAGCATTTACCTGACTAGAACTCTAGCGAGGCATTGCCTCAGACCGACGAGTCATTACAGTAAACGACCTTACTACTTTCACCACGAAGAGCACGAAGGACACGAAG